>NZ_JADEXU010000073.1 GCF_015206895.1 Nostoc sp. LEGE 12450
AAGTTTGGTCTTGCTCATGCGTCAGAAATACCCTTAAACGTGCCCCCATACACAAATCACTTTGTAGATGCATTTTCAGTATTTATATATCTTAACATACCGGATTTTTTTGATGCCTACCTACTTAGTTTTAGAATAGATTGCCTAACCTTTCGGTTTAGCTTTATTGCATCAATGAGAAAAAAGCAAACTTAACCATTAAGTAGAGTGCAAAGAACTTATGTATTTAGATCAACTTAATGGTTAAGGAAAATTACTTTAATTTTCTATAAATAGAATCTTATTTTTTTAATGAAAATGCAAGGATAGTTAAGACTATTTAGACAATTAAGTAAATATTTAATAAAATTTTAATACTTTATAAGGTTGGTAATATCGGTAGCTCATTCGTTACAAGTGTTGTTTATTGCATTGGTTCGGGTTGGCGTAGCTCAACCCAGGCATCTACAGCCACCGTATATTAATGGCAATACGCTTTTTTGGTCAGGTTAGCCAGTAAATTAGATGTAGAGCGTAAAAAAATAAACTCAATGAAAGCGATATCTAACGACAAGCCGCAAGGCGTGTGCGCTACTGATTTTGCATCTATTATCGGCGAAGAAAATGCTGTTTGCCTTTGGGAAAATATCGAAATAGATCAGCAAAAACGTATCCAACAGGCTGTAGCTTCTGGAAAACCTCCCACTTGTATCGTCTATCCCCGCACCCAACAGCAACTAGCCGCAGTCATCGCCAAAGCTCACAGTCACAACTGGCGCGTCCTACCCTGTGGTAGTGGCAGTAAACTTAGCTGGGGCAGTTTAGCTAAGAGCATTGATGTCGTAGTTAGCACAGAACGCATCAATCAACTGATTGAACACGCTGTTGGCGATTTGACTGTCACAGTAGAAGCTGGGATGAAGTTCTCCGATTTGCAGGCACTTTTGGCAAAATCGCGGCAATTTCTCGCCCTTGATCCCACAGCGCCAGAGTCAGCAACCATTGGCGGTATTGTTGCCACAGGTGATACTGGTTCTCTGCGGCAACGCTATGGTAGTGTGCGCGACCAGTTACTAGGTGTTACTTTTGTCCGTGCTGATGGGGAAATTGCTAAAGCTGGGGGAAGAGTAGTTAAAAATGTTGCCGGATATGACTTGATGAAGTTGCTTACAGGGTCTTATGGCACATTAGGCTTTATTAGTCAACTCACTTTTCGCTTGTATCCACTAGCAGAGGCATCAGGGACGGTGGTACTAACTGGTAGTGCCGAGGCTGTATCCCAAGCGGCTGATATCCTTCGAGGTTCGGCTTTAACACCAGTTCAAGCTGATTTGCTATCAACTAAATTGGTGTCTAGCTTAGATTTGGGTCAAGGACTGGGATTAATTGCCCGTTTTCAAAGTATTAGTGAGAGTGTTAAAGAACAGTCAAACCGAGTTTTGGAAGTTGGGCAAAAGTTAGGTTTAGATGGGGCAATTTTTACAGATGGTGATGAGGTTAGTCTATGGCAGAGATTGCAAGAACGAATACATAGTACTGTCACAGAATCAGTAATTACTTGCAAAATAGGAGTGTTACCTACTGCTGCTGTAGAGATTTTGACTCAGGTAGAGTTGGGTTTAATTCATATTAGTAGTGGTTTGGGTTTGTTACAATTAGAGAGTAAAAATCAAGTTTTGAAAGTACGCGATCGCACCCAACTTAATAGAGGTTTTTTAACAATTCTGTCAGCACCAGTGGCGGTTAAAGAACAAATAGATGTTTGGGGTTATACGGGGAATGCTTTGCCGTTGATGCGCCGTATAAAGGAACAGTTTGATAGTAAGAATATTTTAAGTCCTGGTCGGTTTGTGGGTGGAATTTAGGTTTAAGAAAACGAACCGCCAAGGACGCAAAGGACGCAAAGGAAGAGGGGAAAGGTAGAAATATGCAGATTTCAGAAAATGCTGTTAACAATACGGCTAGTTTAAAGAATTTGAAAGGTTTTGATGAGAGTCATCCACCTGACCCTAAATTGATTGATAGTTGTGTACATTGTGGGTTTTGTCTTTCAACTTGTCCGAGTTATCGGGTGCTGGGTAAGGAGATGGATTCACCTAGAGGACGCATATATTTAATGGATGCAATTAATGAGGGTGAGATTGCTCTTAATACGGCAACAGTAGAACATTTTGATTCGTGTTTGGGATGCCTTGCTTGTGTGAGTACTTGTCCTTCTGGTGTGCAGTATGACAAATTGATTTCTGCAACTCGTCATCAAGTTGAACGCAATTATCCTCGCAGTTTGCCAGATCAATTTTTTCGTCAACTGATATTTTCTCTGTTTCCCTATCCCAATCTTTTGCGAGTTTTATTAGTTCCGTTGTTGGTTTATCAAAAATTGGGGTTTGCTAAATTCTTTCGCGCTACAGGTTTACTCAATAAAATATCGCCCCGTTTGGCAGCAATGGAATCAATTCTGCCAGAAATTACCCTCAAATCTTTTCAAGATAATCTGCCTAGTGTGATTCCTGCTAAAGGTGAGAAGCGCTATCGAGTTGGCGTAATTTTGGGTTGCGTGCAACGGCTGTTTTTCTTCCCCGTGAATGAAGCAACGGTGCGGGTTTTAACCGCGAATGGTTGTGAAGTTGTAATTCCCAAATCTCAAGGTTGTTGTGCAGCGCTTCCCGAACACCAAGGGCAAACAGAACAGGCGAAATCTTTAGCAAGGCAGATGATTGATAGTTTTGCTAACACTGATGTCGATTTTGTGATTATCAATGCTGCTGGTTGTGGTCATACTTTAAAAGAATACGGTCATATTTTAGAAGATGACCTCGAATATCGGGAAAAAGCGAAGGATTTTGCAGCTAAAGTTAAAGATGCCCAAGAGTTTTTGGCAACTGTTGGTATAACAGCGAAATTATCACCACTCACTGATAAACCCTTGAATTTAGTTTATCAAGATGCCTGTCATTTATTGCATGGTCAAAAGATTAGCGTCCAACCGCGTCAGGTATTACGACAAATTCCAGGGGTAAAGTTGAGAGAACCAGTAGATGCGGCTTTATGTTGTGGCAGTGCTGGGGTTTATAATATGCTGCAACCAGAAGTTTCTGAAGAATTGGGCCAGCAAAAAGTAGAGAATTTGTTGAATACTGGTGCTGAGTTAATTGCTTCTGCTAATCCTGGGTGTACTTTGCAAATTACGAAGCATTTGCAGTTACAAGGTAAGAATATTTCAGTTATTCACCCGATGGAGTTGTTAGATTATTCAATTCGGGGCGAAAAGTTGAAATTATAGACCAATACACTTGTAGAGACGGCGATTTATCGCGTCTCGAAAACCCCAAATTTTTGCCAGTAGCCCTTAACTGAACCGTATTGGGTAATATCATGTCCAACCAAAAGACCTCTCCCTGGTTTTACTACGCAAAACTTGTCCCTCTCCGAATCGGAGAGGGACAGACTTGAACGCAAGTTCAAGACAGGGAGAGGTCTGTCGAACTCACGTTTTTTATAGAAGTCCTTAATCAATCATTCTGAAGAAGTTTTTTCCGAAATAGCGGCTTTGTCGTCTGTATAATCACTGAAATGGGCAAGAGTGTCAGGCTAATTTCGGGTAATTTGCGATGAAACTAGATTTAGTTAGGTTTTTTCAAGCTTGCAACCCCAGTAAGACTCTGGTTGTGAGTAAACCAGAGGATAGGCAATATTATATTGATTTCTCTAAAGTGCGTGGTGCCAAGATTATTGAAGAACTTGGGCGAACTATCACCCGCCTTTCACCTGAGCAGCCTACTTGTCAATTGTTTACCGGACATATCGGCTGTGGCAAATCCACTGAATTACTGCGGCTAAAGGCAGAGTTAGAGCAGCAGGGATTTCATGTGGTTTATTTCGAGTCTAGCCAAAGCCTGGATATGGCTGATATTGATGTAACAGATATTTTACTAGCAGTAGCTCGTGAGGTGAGTCAAAGTTTAGAAGCAATCAAGATTAACCTCAAACCAGGATACTTTAAAAATCTGTTTACGGAAATTTCTGAGTTTTTGCAAACGCCCTTAGACATTGGGGTTGAAGCTGAATTATCTGTAGGTATTGCCAAGATTACTGCCAAAACTAAAGATAGTCCCAAACTTCGCGGCCAGTTACGGCAATATTTAGAACCGCGCACCAATGGCATTTTAGAATCAATTAACAAAGAATTGCTCAAGCCTGCTAGAGAAAAACTCAAGCAGCAAGGTAAACAAGGACTGGTGGTAATTATAGATAATCTCGATAGAGTGGATAATTCTTTGAAGCCTTCGGGTTATTACCAGCCAGAATATCTTTTTGTTGAACGCGGTGAACAGTTAAACCAGCTAAATTGTCATGTTGTTTATACCATTCCCCTAGTGTTGATTTTTTCCAACGCTTTAGGAAGGTTAACAAATCGCTTTGGGGTAGACCCCAAGGTTTTGCCGATGGTTCCCGTGCAATTGCAAGATGGTTCGCAATTCTCAAAGGGAATCACGCTACTGCAACAGATGGTTATGACGAGGGCTTTTCCTGGTGTTAGTTGGGAACAAAGTCAGAATTTAATTACCGAGGTTTTTGATAGTGCTGATACTTTAGAGCGACTTTGCCGAGTTAGCGGCGGTCATTTGCGTAATTTGCTAATGTTATTATTTCGCTGTCTTCAGCAAGAAGACCCACCTCTGTCGCGGCAGTGTGTGGATAGGGTAATTAAACAACGCCGCAATGAGCTAACTTTGGCAATTACGCCCGATGAATGGGAATTACTGCGTGAAGTGGCGCAAGAGAAAAACTTAAGAGGTCATGAAAGATACGAACTTTTGCTCCGCAGTATGTTTGTATTTGAATACCGGGATGAGGATGGTTCTTGGTTTGATATCAATCCGATTTTGGATGAAGCCAAGGAATTTAAGTTATGAATCGGCGTATATGAACAATTACCCCCCTTAATCCCCCCGATATATTGGGGGGAAACAAGAAATCTAGTTCCCTCCCCTTTATAAGGCTACGGTGTACACACAAGTGTTATATGCAAGGGTTTCAGGCGTTATAGACCCCTTAAATTGTCATTACGAGCGCAGTGATAACGGAGCGAAGTAATCACATTACCCCGTGGTTTTTGCGATTGCTTGTCTGCGACACGCACTTGCGTTCGTCGTTCCTCCTCTCTACGAGACGCATTTGCGAACGCAATGACAGGCTTCCAGAGCGATCGCCTCCGGCCGGCGGGTACGCCATCGCACAACCTAAAGCTAGATGACGAAACCAAGTACTAGGGGGAATTTTAAGACTTGTGTGTACACCGAAGCCCTGCTTGCAGGGAGAGGTTGGGGGTGGGGTGTAATGACTGTGGTTAGCATAACTATTTATGCGGACATCATATCAGTCTTCACGGGAGCGGTATTTGTCTTCCTGGGAGCGATATTTGTCTTCCCGGGAGCGGTATCTGTCTTCCTGGGAGCGGTATCTGTCTTCCTGGGAGCGGTATCTGTCTTCCTGGGAGCGATATCTGTCTTCCTGGGAGCGATATCTGTCTTCCCGGGAGCGGTATCTGTCTTCCCGGGAGCGGTATCAGTCTTCCTGGGAGCGATATCAGTCTTCCTGGGAGCGATATCAGTCTTCCTGGGAGCGATATCAGTCTTCCTGGGAGCGGTATCTGTCTTCCTGGGAGCGGTATTTGTTGTAATTTTCACAACTACAGCTTATAACTAACAGAAATCATCCTTTTGCCCAATGCCCCCTACTTGCATGATGTAATTATACAAACAGCTAATATTAGGTAAATTATCTATGTTATGAGTAATCAGCAAGAGCCAGAAAATTTACCCTTTGACAATGAACGTTCATTGCAAACTCTAGTGCGAACAATTACCCTTTCTCAGGGGGAATTTTCGCTGATTTTCCTGCGCTGTAACTATGCTGCTTTACGTCAGGGGATAGTGCAACGTCTGCGCCAATTATCTCCTGTATATATTCACGAGATTACCTTACCTGCATCAGTCAAAACGCTTTACACAAATATACGCGAACAACTGGGAGATGAACAGCCGCCTGCATTAATGATTTTTGGTTTGGAGTCGGTTAAAGATATTGATACAGTTCTGACTTCAGCTAACCAAGTACGGGAGGAGTTTAGAAAGAACTTCCCGTTTCCGATATTGTTGTGGGTTAATGATTCAGTTCTGCAAAAATTGATTAGATTAGCAACTGATTTAGAAAGTTGGGCAACTATTATTGATTTTGAAAATCCTACTGATGATTTAGTCAACTTCCTTCAGCAAAAAAGTGATGAAATATTTGCGGGTAATGTAACGCCCAATCCCCAAATGTGCCGGGAACTAGAAACCGCCCGTCAGGATTTGCAAAATCGAGGAGAAGTATTAGAAGCAGCACTGCAAGCAAGTTTAGAGTTTTTGCTTGGTTTAAATGATTATCTACATGATGAGATAGATTCTGCTTTAGAACATTATCAAAAAAGCTTGGGGTTTTGGCAACAAAGTAATTATTTAGAACGACAAGGTATATTACTCGTTAATATTGCTTCAGCTTATAACCGCCAATCGGAAAAAAATCAGACAGAAAATCAACGCTATTGGCAAGAGTCTAGAAATTACTTTCAGCAAGCTATTGAAAGTTTTGAACAAGCACAACGTTCAGATTTAGTTGCAAAACATATTACTAAACTGGATGAAGTGCTACGACGTTTAGAAGCATGGTCAGAGTTGCAAAGCCTTGTGGAAAAATCTCTGCCGCTACATCAAAATTATGGCACGTCGTTGCAGTTAGCTAAAGATTATGGTTTTTTGGCAGAAGTAGCTTTAGAGCAGTCACGCTGGGATGAAGCTCATAAACTCGCAGGGCAAGCATTACAAATATTAGGTGAGATACCTAATTTACAATCAAATGAATTTGGTTGGTATCGGTTTATTTTAGCTAAATCTCAACAGGGTTTAGGTCAATTTGAACCAGCAATTAATAGTTTAAAAGCTGCTAAAGCTGAAAGTAATCATCAATATAACCCGCAATTATATATATCTATATTAGAAAGGTTACGCTCACTTTACTTTGAACAAAGTGAATATCTTAAAGCTTTTAAGATTAAGCAAGAACAATTACAAATTGAACAACAGTATGGTTTCCGTGCTTTTGTTGGTGCATCTTATCTCAACCCGCAGCGACAGGTAATTAGTTTTACACAGTTTCAAGTAGAAAATACTGAAACTATTTCTGAAGAAATTGCCGCTTCTGGTCGGGGACAAGATGTTAAGCGGTTGCGAGAAAGAATTGGCGGCACTGAGCATAAATTGACTGTAATTCATGGTCAGTCAGGAGTGGGGAAAAGCTCAATTTTGCAGGGTGGATTAATACCAGCGTTGCAACAGGAAGCAATTGGTGAGCGAGATGCTTTACCTATTTTGTTGCGAGTTTATACAGATTGGGTGGGGATGTTGGGGCAGAGTTTAGCTAAGGCTTTTAAGGAAGTCAGAGGTAATCAATTATTTGCTAATCTTGATTCTTCAGCAGCTATTTTAGAACAATTACGGAGAAATGCTGACCGGAATTTGTTGACGGTTTTAATGTTTGACCAGTTTGAGGAGTTTTTCTTTGTTTATCCAGACCAAGGTAAACGACGAGAACTTTATGAGTTTTTGCTAGTTTGTCTAGATATTCCTTTTGTCAAGATAATTCTGTCTTTACGGGAAGATTATTTACATTATTTATTAGAATTAGGCCGTCTATTTGATTTAAATGAAACTAAGAATAAGACTCTTGCAAGTGCAATTAAGAATATTCTTGATAAAGATATTCGCTATTACTTGGGGAATTTTTTGTCAGATGATGCTAAGGCTGTTGTGCAGAATTTAGCAAAACGTTCTCAATTTTATCTGGACTCTGAGCTAATTGATGAATTAGTGCGGGATTTAGCAGGGGAGTTGGGGGAGGTACGCCCGATTGAGTTACAAATTGTGGGGACTCAACTACAAACTGAGAAAATTACAAGTTTAGATAGTTATCGCCAGTTTGGTAAGAAAGAAAAACTGGTTGAGCGGTTTTTAGAAGAAGTCATCCAAGATTGTGGCGCGGAGAATGAACAAGTTGCTCGACTGGTTTTATATTTACTCACAGATGAAAATGGTACTCGTCCCCTGAAGACTCGTGCTGAGTTAGCCGCAGATTTGCCAGCAGAAGCCGATAAACTAGATTTGGTGTTAGAGATTTTTGTGGCTTCAAGGTTAGTGTTGCTATTACCAGAATCTCCGGCTGACCGTTATCAACTGGTGCATGATTACCTTGTGTCGCTTATTCGCCAACAGGACAATGGAATATTAGCAGAACTAAATAGAGAGCGAGAACAACGCTTGCAAGCAGAGGAAAGAATTAAAACGGCAACGGAAGAAATAAAAACTGTTGAGGTAAAATTACAACGAGTCCAAACCACTCTCGAACAAGCGGAAGCAAAACTTACAGAAGCACAGAAAGCAACGGAAGAAGCAGAAGCAGCAGGTAAAGAAGCACTAAAAGGAACGGAATTAGAGCGGGCAGTTGTTAATGCCTTAAAACAGTTTGAGTATGCTGAGTTAGAATCGCTGGTGGCAGCAATGCAGAGTGGTAAAGAGTTAAAAACTCTGGTAAAAGATGGTCGCCCTTTAGAAAAATATCCAGCTATCAGCCCTATTTTTGCTTTGGATACTATTCTCAATAAAATTAAAGAACGTAACCAGTTTCAAGGGCATCAAGGCACAGTCTATAGTGTGAATTTCAGCCCAGACGGCAACACCATCGCCACGGCATCTGATGACAAGACAGCGCGGTTGTGGACGCTCAACAGGCAACTGCTACAAGAATTCAAAGGGCATCAAGGCACAGTCTTAAGTGTGAGTTTCAGCCCGGACGGCAAAACCATCGCCACGGCATCATCTGACAAGACAGCGCGGTTGTGGACGCTCAACGGGCGACTGCTGCAAGAATTCAAAGGGTATCAAGGCAGAGTCTTAAGTGTGAGTTTCAGCCCGGACGGCAAAATCATCGCCACGGCATCATCTGACAAGACAGCGCGGTTGTGGACGCTCAACGGGCAACTGCTGCAAGAATTCAAAGGGCATCAAGGCAGAGTCTTAAGTGTGAGTTTCAGCCCGGACGGCGAAATCATCGCCACTGCATCATCTGACAAGACAGCGCGGTTGTGGACGCTCAACGGGCAACTGCTGCAAGAATTCAAAGGGCATCAAGGCACAGTCTATAGTGTGAGTTTCAGCCCGGACAGCAAAACCATCGCCACGGCATCTGATGACAAGACAGCGCGGTTGTGGACGCTCAACGGACAACTGCTGCAAGAATTCAAAGGGCATCAAGGCACAGTCTATAGTGTGAATTTCAGCCCGGACGGCAAAACCATCGCCACGGCATCTGATGACAAGACAGCTCGGTTGTGGACGCTCAACAGGCAACTGCTACAAGAATTCAAAGGGCATCAAGGCACAGTCTATAGTGTGAGTTTCAGGCCGGACGGCAAAACCATCGCCACGGCATCAGATGACAAGACAGCGCGGTTGTGGACGCTCAACGGGCAACTGCTGCAAGAATTCAAAGGGCATAAAGGGACAGTCTATAGTGTGAATTTCAGGCCGGACGGCAAAACCATCGCCACGGCATCAGATGACAACACAGCGCGGTTGTGGCCTGTGGAGAATTTAGACCAATTGCTGGTGCGGGGTTGCAATTGGCTGCATGATTATTTGCAAAATAACCCGAACTTGGGTGAGAGTGACAAGCGTCTCTGCGACGATATCAAGTAAAAGCCAAGCGATGTCTGGCAAAAAGCCNAAGAAGCGTCTACGCACCTTTTGAAATTATCTCATGCGGCTAGGTTTTAACGTTTACAAAAGCCGTGCGTTAGCCTGCCGCAAGTCTTGTTCAGCTTCTGTGTGAACTGCAATAAACGTATTAACTAAAGCAGCAATTTCTGACTGTGGCTTGAATATTTCAGCAAGTATTGCGCTAACATCCGTAGGTTTCAGTTTACCGTCAGGAGTGTTGGGAATTTGCGATCGCACCAGTTGACGTTTCTTATCTGTTCCTAAGTTCTTATCATTTAAAGTACCTAAACTGACCTTTCCTGCGAAACGCTACCGCGAAGGTGTGTAGGCTCTTATCTCATCCGCTTTGCCGCGAGTAAGGGAGGCAGCAGCCCCCTTAATGGGCATTCCCAGTCTGAGACTGGGAACAAGGTAATCTATCAAAGGCTTGTCTAGTAAGTCTTCTACTTTATTTGGTGTTCTCTGTATTAACCACCAGCAACAGCAGGGACAATACTTACTTCATCGCCATCTTTTAAGGCTGTGTTAATACCATCTAAATAGCGGATATCTTCACTATCAACGTAAAAATTTACAAATCGACGTAGCTTGCCTTCGTCATCGCACAACCGGGATTTTATCCCAGGAAAGCTTTGTTCTAAAGAATCCAACAATTCAGCAATGGTGCTACCGTTGGATTCTAGAGTAGCTTGATTATTAGTCAAATTCTGAAGAGTCGTAGGAACTAAAACTGTTACAGCCATAAAAGTACAAAGTGAAGAGTTAGGAATACAGTTAAGAGTTAGGAGTCATGAATCAAAAACTCATAACTCCTAACTGCTAACTAAACGAGAACTTGTTGCCATTCCAAGCGATCGAGAGTACGCGATCGCTCTAGGGCGCGTTCAAAACTATCCAGTTTAGCATCAATAGTCAAGGGTTCACCAACATAGCCTTGGATTGCTTCTTGGGTTTTTAGACCATTGCCGGTGATGTAAATCACGGTAGTTTCATCTGGATCGATTTTGCCAGCTTCTACCAGTTTTTTCAGCACGGCCACGGTTGTACCACCAGCCGTTTCTGTGAAGATGCCTTCGGTTTCTGCTAGCAACTTGATGCCATCAATAATTTCTGCATCATTGACTGATTCAATGTTACCACCAGTTTTCTGAGCTAACTCTACAGCATAAATACCGTCTGCTGGATTGCCGATCGCTAGCGATTTCGCAATTGTATTTGGTTTTACTGGTTTAATAAAGTCGCGTCCTTCTTTGAAAGCTTGAGCAATCGGTGAACAACCTTCTGCTTGAGCGCCACTGAAACGGACTTTCTTATCTTCTACTAAACCAACTTCGATAAATTCTTGGAAACCCTTATAAATTTTTGTAAACAGCGAACCAGATGCCAAAGGAGCAACAACATGATCGGGTAGTTCCCAGCCTAGTTGTTCAGCAACTTCAAAACCTAGCGTCTTGGAACCTTCAGAGTAATAAGGGCGCAGATTAATATTGACAAAACCCCAGCCATGTGTATTGGCAACTTCTGAACAGAGACGGTTTACTTGATCGTAGTTACCCTTGACGGCCATCAGCGTTGGGCTGTAAATCAGACTACCGATAATTTTACCGGCTTCTAAATCTGCGGGGATGAAGACACAGCAGTCTAAACCGGCATGAGCTGCGATCGCAGCTGTAGAATTTGCCAAGTTACCAGTGCTAGCGCAAGAAACGGTAGTGAAACCCAACTCTCGCGCTCTCGATAGAGCAACTGATACTACCCGATCCTTAAAACTAAGGGTCGGCATATTAACTGCATCATTTTTTATATAAAGCTTATTTAGACCCAGGCGACGGGCAAGACGGTGAGAACGAACTAAGGGAGTCATACCCGTTCCCACATCTATAACATTGTCAGTTGCGACAGGCAAAAAGGGACGGTAGCGCCAAATTGAATTGGGCCCGGCTTGAATTGTTTCACGAGTGACAGTCAGACGGAGAGCATTGTAGTCATACTTGACTTCTAACGGCCCAAAACATAACTCACAAACATTACTGGCTTTGAGTTCATATTCGGCACCACATTCTTTACACTTTAAGGCTTGAAAGTAGGCAGTGCTGCTTTGGGTTTGAGTTTGGGTTTTGATTGCCTGAGTCATAAACTAGCTTTCCCTGTTTGTCTGTCACTGTCGCCTGATAGTAACACGAGTAAAAATACCAGTCAAACATACCCGACTAAAAAGGTCGGGTATTCTTGGTATTGAAAAAAATAATTACTGTAAAAATTTGATATACGTAATTGTCAAACTTAGTATTTATACTCAGACTTGCTTAGTCTGAAATCAGATAATAGTTTCTGTTACTCAGTCTAAACACTGATTATAGATATGATTAAATTGCATCATATCCATGAGCTATTTGCATTTTATTAAATTAAGATCGCTTCACTTGGTGATCGAGATCACTAACTTAATTTTTTATTTCATTAGACAAATAACTACACACTGTATCATGTATGCATAGCAGCAAATATTCAAAAGAGCTTTGATATATAGCTTGTGGGATGTTTTGTTTCTATTTCAAACACTACAATTGCTATCTGTGTTGCCAAAATAAAGTTAATTTTTCAGTTTTTATGCATTCACTCATCGCTAAACAAGTTACTTGTTTATACGGAAGTTTTTTTTTGGTATAAAAGCTACATTGCTATTTACATCGAAAGATTCAGCAGAACACACTAGTAAATTACCTATATTTGCGATTGCTAACCTTGATAATCAACAGTTAGCGTAAAACAAGCAGGCAATAACTTTTCTACCTATTGCCTAAATCTAGTAGTTTTTCAGGAGTCGCCAATAAATTAACTTTTCATATATGCAGCGCCCAAAACCTTAAGGCTTTGGGCAAGTTAGTCGGTAATTCTTTAAGGAATTGCCGAACTTTATCCTGTCTCAAAACCCCAAGATACAAGTTCAGCAAATAAACAAACTACTTTCATGGTAAACCGAAAAAAATCTGTCAACAAGCAGCGCCAATGCTATCAATCTCTAGTAGCAACAGCATTATTAACTAGCAGCCTTTTCCAATTTATTGCACCTGTACTAGCTGACGGGACAGCTGGTGGTCAATCTATTAGCAACACAGCGACTGCGACCTACGAAGATCCTAACAATCCAGGAACAACTATAAATGCCACTTCTAATACAGTAACCGTCACTGTGGCAGAAGTTGCTGGGATCACCGTCACTGCCTCTGGTGTTACAGATAACAATGGTGGCGCTGTTGGAGTTAACGACTTACTAACTTACACCTACACCCTAACGAACGTAGGTAACGACCCCACCAAATTCCATATTCCCAACCAAGCAACAACAACCGGGCCTGGTACAGTTTCTGGTGTACTTCCTGCTGATAAAAATGGGGTAACACCAGCTAGTGGCACACTACAATATAGTACTGACGGTGGTACAACTTGGACAAACGTAACAGCCGGTGGTGTAGATACAGCCTCAATTCCGGTTAGCGGTACTGTGTTGGTGCGTGTGCCAGTGACTGTACAAACTGGCGCTCAATCCGGTGACGTAATTAAAGTTACCCTTGGTAATACTCCTGGAGATGCCCAAAACCAACCACGTAATCCCGATGGCGGTGACGTTTACACTGTAGATAACGCTGATAACGCAGGTGGTGGGGAAGTTCTTGGCGCACCAGTTAACGGTACACGAGAATCTAGTATTACCCAGCAAATTCAAGTGGGTAACACTGTTAAAACCGTTGCTCTAGCCACAATACTCAAAACTCGGACGGGTTACAACGCTGGTAATACTTCCGTACTCAATGATGATGTACTGACTTATGGTTTAAGCTTGCGAGTTGAGAGCAATGACGTAACCAATCGGGGGCTAACACCCGCAGCTTTAGCTGGTACAAATATCAATGTAGATGGTAGTCTTGTTCCTCGCATCTTAGTTTCTGATGCACTTCCAGCATCCACAACTCTTAATGGGACTCCAACCGCTCCTTCAGGGTGGATAGTGGTTTATGCTGGCGAAAATCCCGCAACTACAACTGCTGATCTGGCTCTGTGGAAAACTGACAAAACTCAAGTAACAGGCGGTACAGTTAGACGGGTTGGTTTTATTAACAATCCTAGCTCTATCTCTTCAGTTGCCACTGGGACAACCGTTACAGGCTTTACAGTACAAGTAACGACCACTGGAATCACAGGAACGACAGCGACAGATGTTAACAACATCGCTCAAGTGTTCGGTAAAACTGCTGGCGATCCAAATAGCCCCCTACTTTTCGACGATTCAGGCGATCAAAACCCAGATAATATTGACCCCACTACTGGAGCCTTTCCTACTACACCTGACGCTGGCTATTATCCCACTACTCCCACCAATATTGATACGGGCAATAACAACCAAGGTACTAATTCTGTTACAGGAAATGTCAACCTTTATACTGTTTCAGTTGCCCAGGCAAACTCAGTTTTAAACGGGCCGAATAATGCACCGGATGCTACTGGGCCATCGGGTTTAACCAACGATGACTTCACCAACAAATCTTCCTTTGTTCCTCCTAACACATCACCGGGTAGTACGCTTGACCCACAATCAGTTGGTTTCACTAACACAATTAGGAACAACGGTACTGCCACTAACGACATCACAATAGTGCCGACAAAACCAGCAAATATCACAGATTTGCCAAATAATACAAAGGTGACTGTTAGCTATAATAGTCAATCTGCTGTCTATACTTACGATAGTAGTAATGGTGTTTTTACTATAACACCAGGTAATACACCAATAAAAGTCTCTGGTGTTCTTGCTGGTGGCATTGTTAATTATGGTGTAGAAGTTGACTTACCACCTGGTACGCAACTATCGACTGATATTGGTAGGGGCTTCCCAGTACCGATCACTGCTTTTATTGACACTGATAATAATGGTGTACCTAATACTGCGGTTAATGGGGAAGCGTACAATATCTCGATTGATCGCGTCTACACTGGCTTCTTAAAACTGTTGAAAATGTCACGAGTTCTACTAGGAACTGGCCCAGCAGTGCAAGGGACTGATGGCACATTCAGTATTACTCCGAAGAAGCCTGCGCCAGGAAACATTATTGAGTACCAAATTCAATACACAAATATTTCTGATGTTCAATCTGGAACTGGTAACGTGATTTTGAATGCTAACAAAGTTGTGATTACTGAAGATGGTACAGCAGGGGGCAACAACTGGGCGCTAGACAACGACAATAACACTCAAATTGATACTAGCAACATTGTTGGTTCAGCAAAGGATTCTGGGGCTTCAACTATCCAGTTCTTCAATGGTAATCCAGCTACTAACTCTAGCATCGACCAAACCGGAACCACGCTAAACAGTGATGTCACAAAGTATGTAAATACTGCAACTGGACAGATTGCACCTGGTGTTCAAAGAACATTTATCTTCCAACGCAAGGTTAACTAGATAGTTTGATTTCACCCCTCTTTATTTGCAAAGAGGGGTATATGGCACATCTGTATTTGTAGCTGGTGCTTTAATCCTAAAGTGCCAACTACAAAATGATTGTTCCCCAGCGAAAACAGGGAAAGATAAATCAGCAATCGGTATTATGAAAGTTTTTTGAGGTTATTGATATGAAGCGTTTTTCTTTTGCAAGTTTAGGAGCATTCGCACTTATTGTTACAGTGCCATTTGTTAGCCAAGTGCCAGGAATCGCTTCTCTATGGCATTCTACCAGTGCTGTTGCCCAAAATGTCAAAACTCAAGGGCAAATACAATTGCGCTTAGAAGCTGAGAAGCAAGTGATAGCACAGGATCAGCAGGGTAAGCAAAGCAAGACATGGCAACCTTTAAAAGGTCAAGTTGTGGTGCAACCAGGAGATGTGTTGCGATATACATTAAGTGGCGAAAATAAGAGCGATCGCCCCGTAAAGAATTTGATTCTCAATCAACCTATTCCTAAAGGAATGGTATACATACTGAAATCTGCGATCGTCACTAATGAGACTAAAGTAACCTACAGCATTGATGGCGGACGCAGCTTTGTCGAAAATCCCACTGTTAAAGTTACTCTTCCTGGCGGGAAAGTGGAAACAAAACCAGCACCAGCGAATGTTTACACCCACATCCGTTTGCAAGTGCCATCAGTTCCGGCCAAGAAAACGGTTAAAGCTATTTATCAAGTCCAAGTTCGCTGATTCCTTATGCCTGATATCACCCGCCTGTAGCGACTTTTTTGGGAGTCAAAAGCGGAAAACAACGTGCTTTATAAGGAGAATCGGAGGGATCTTCGATAGATAAACAAGTGCTTTTATTAACAAAAAAAGTGGCATTCCAGAGGAGATGTGTTCAGTGAGCCGTCCTCAAAAGCAAAAACAAATTACTTATAGGAGTAGCTGGTATCAAAGGTTAACAGCTACTGTTCTTCTGGGAAGTTTTTTGCAAACTACTACTATATCTATACCAGCGATCGCACAACAGACTAACAATCTGGGTGTGTCTTTGCCATTAATAAATCAAGCTACTTATACTTATACAGACTCTGCTAATAATCAAAAATATGACGGAACTTCTAGTCAGCTTAATGTTAGTCCTAGCCCATTAGTCGATCCATTAGGGCGGATATTAGGTTGTGCTGGTACTATTTTGCCTGACTATACAGGTTTTTCAGTTGGCGTATACGAATCTAACCCTAGCGACCCAACGGGTACAGAATTAGGCGGCTTGCTTTCTTTGACTCGAACAGAGTTACCCGATATTCCTAATAACAATGTTCCTGGCGGTAAGTCACCAAATACCGAGAATAGTAACCCCTACTTCGTTACGAATAACCCTGCGGGTGTCTACAATTTCCTACTCGATCCGAATAAAGGTCAAACTGATCCAGGTAGAACTTATATTTTCGTAGTTAATCCACCGCCAAATTCTATCTACAAACAACGGCGGATCAAGATTGAAATCGTTGGTACCACTGGCACACAAGGTAATAATATTGTGCGATATATCGCTACTTCCCTGGATGGGCAACCAATCAGCCTTACAGGTGAGACTAGGGTAGAGCAAACAGTTGTCTTAGTTCCTAATGCAGAAGTAGTAGGACTAGACTTATTAGCCTTTGAATTCAGTACAAATTTGTGCCAAGCCAATCAGTTGCAGATTGTCAAAACAGGCGATCGCGCTACGGCTGAACCTGGAGATACGGTAATCTACCGGATCTCGGTAAAAAACCTTGCTGATGCTGGTTTGAATAATATATTTGTCACCGACAACTTACCTTTAGGATTCCAGTTTTTACCTAAATCTGTGCGGGGTGAGTTAGATGGTCAAGCAATTACTATCACCTCAGAACGCAATGGAAACACGGTGACATTCCGCGCAAATATAACAGTTCCTACGGGAAAAACTTTGAATATTGCTTACGCGGCTCAACTAACAGCCGATGCTGTGCGTGGTAACGGTCGCAATAGTGCGATCGTGAATGCCCAACGAGCTGATAACCGTTTTAGCACCAAAGATGGCCCAGCAACGCACCAGTTAAAAATTCGTCCAGGAATCGTTTCTGATTGTGGCACGATTATCGGTCGCGTGTTTATTGATAAAAACTTTGACGGTGAACAACAACCTGGTGAGCCTGGAGTCCCCAATGCAGTGATTTTTCTGGAGGACGGAAATCGCATCACCACAGATCCAAATGGTTTGTTCTCCTTAGCTAATGCCTTACCAGGAAGTCATACAGGCGTACTAGACCTCAGCAGTGTACCGGGTTATACCCTAGCTCCCAACCAAAAATTTCGTGAACGGAATAGCCAATCTCGCTTAGTGCGTTTAGAACCTGGTGGCTTGGTACGTATGAATTTCGCTGTCACCCCCGCCTTCCAGGAGCCAGTCAAAAAATGAAACCCAGACTGCACCATACAACTATTTTCAACCTGAAGATGATGGGGGTGATGCCAATAGCTCTCAGCCTCATTTTGTATCCTGCCATAGTTAAGGCAGAACCTACAAATGAAAATCTTTTTTTCCCCGATTCGCATTCACAAGCAGACAAGGGTGTCGAAGATCCTGAATTTTCAAGGGATCTAGAAAACGTCTCTTTTAAGACGGGAGAAGCTTTGAATTCTCCTCCGTCCTTGCAAGAGAAGGGGGTTAGAGGTTTGGTTTTTCCAGATGATGTGAAAAACCAGGATGAGGATCAAGCGGATCGGAATAAAGTTGCTGAAAAAAGTATGGATTCAAGTTCTCCCCATCTTTTGGGAAGTTCTGACAAGCAACTTCTATCTCTTGAACTTTCTTCAACTAATACTTCAATTCCAGATGTTCAACCAAGTGAAACGGAAATACAAGGATTTCAACCAGCAACTTCTGTTGATTTGCCCGGAGACTTAGGTAAACTAGCAGTCATCAAGAATGAAGGACGCAAAGACACAAAAATAGAGCTTCAAACTTCTCCAACGGAAATACAAGCATTTCAACCAGCGTTTTCTGCTCAATTACCTAGAGGGTTACGTAAAATAGCTGGAGTAATTGAGGAAAACCAGAAAATTCCCCCCACTTCTCCCATCTCCACAGGAATAAAATTCCTGATGCCAACGGTTAACAACATTGTGGATGTTCCTGCTACCACAGTGATTGTGCAATTCCCCGTTGGAAGCACAGTAGAATTACGGTCTAATGGCGTATTAGTCGATCCTTCCTCAATTGGACGAACAGAAAGCGATGCCAATACTAATTTAGTAACGCAGACATGGTATGGTGTTTCGTTAAAAGAAGGTAATAACACCATCTCTGCACAAGTAGTAGGAGGGACAGAACCTCCTGTAACGGTGCAAGTCGTAGTCCGGGGAGCGCCACAGAAACTAACCTTAGAAACTGTTGAGTCACGTATCCCGGCAGATGGACGTTCTACAGCTACAATCAGGGGTCAACTGATCGATGCAAGTGGTAATCGCTCTAATCGGGATGCTGTTATCACTTTGATACCTACTGCTGGGGAGTTTGTTGGGAAAGACTTCAAACCCGATGAACCCGGATTTCAAGTAGAGGCGAAAGCGGGGCAATTTACAGCTAAGTTGCGATCGCAACTCAAAGCCCAAACTGTCACAATTCGCGCCATCGCTAATAACTTAGAAGCCTTTACGCAACTACAATTTGAAACATCACTGCGTCCGAGTTTGGTTACTGGCGTAATAGATTTACGTTTGGGCGCTAGAGGTACAGATTATTACGGTAGTTTCCGTGATTTTCTCCCGCCTGACAAAGATAACAGAACGCAATTAGATTTCCATTCAGCGATATTTGCCACTGGTGCGATCGGAGAATGGTTGTTTACAGGCGCATACAACAGTTCTCGTAACCTCAATGAAGATTGCAACTGCGATAATCGCCTGTTTAGAACTTACCAATCCAGCGAGCAAAATTATCCTGTCTACGGCGATAGCTCGCAAGTTGATGTTGTTGCTCCTTCCATTGACAGCCTATATGTGCGTCTTGAGCGTTCAACTGGTATCCCCGGAGCCGATCCTGATTATGCCATGTGGGGTGACTACAACACAGAAGAATTTGCGCGGCGATCGCAGCAATTTACTTCTATCACCCGACAACTTCACGGTTTTAAAGCTAACTACAACTTAGGGAATCTACAAATTACAGGTTTGTATGGCAACCACTTAGAAGCTTTCCAACGAGATACTATTGCTCCCGATGGTACTAGTGGTTATTACTTCCTCTCTCGCAGAATACTACAACCAGGTAGTGAAAATGTCTTTATTGAGTTAGAAGAACTCAATCGTCCTGGGACTGTACTAGAACGAAAACAGCTTAACCGTGGCCCAGACTATGAAATCGACTACGATCGCGGTACCTTATTATTCCGCGAACCCATCCTCCGTACCGATATCGATCAAACCGGACAAGTTTTGGTACGCCGGATTGTTGTTAGCTATCAATATGACAGCGAAGATTCTGATAGCAATATCTATGCTGGTCGTTTGCAATATAACCTTTCCCGCAAACTTAACCAGGAAAGTTGGATAGGAGCAACTTATGTTCAAGAAAATCAGGGAGTACGTGACTTTCAACTCTATGGTGCAGATGCGCTGATTTCTTTGGGTAATCAAGGTAGATTAATTGCAGAATATGCCCATTCCACTAATGATTCTGATGTTGTAGGAAAGGTTAGTGGTGAAGCGTATCGGTTGGAAGCTGAGGGACAAATTACTAACGGGATTCAAGGTCGTGCCTATTATCGCTTTGCCGATACAGGTTTTGCTAATAATGCCACTATCAGCTTTGTCCCAGGACAAACCCGTTATGGAGCGCAGGTTACAGCTAAACTCACTTCAACCACAAACGTCAGGGCGCAGTACGACCACGAAGACAATTTTGGCATTGCTCCCCAACCCTTAGATACATTTGAGGAACTGTTTGCACCCCGTTATGAGTCGATACCTGGTAGTAAGGTTGATAATTCCCTAACGACGATTTCCGCCGGGATTCAACAACGCCTGGGTAGCGCCACTATTGATGTGGATTGGATTCATCGTCATCGGGAAGACCGCATTCCCGACAGCGCCCTCAGTGGTACTTCTGACCAATTGCGATCGCGTTTTACAGTTCCTATTGCTAGAAATCTGACTTTCCAAGCCCAAAATGAAATCAGTTTATCTTCCCAAAAAGATAGTGTTTACCCAGACCGCACCATCTTCGGGCTGAATTGGGCAGCAATTCCTGGTGTAAATATCAGTCTGGCCCAACAGTTTTACACTAGTGGTCAATATTCGGGTAATTCCATCACCAGCTTGAGTGTCAACGGTGAACACAAACTCGGTTCGGATACTACCTTGACTGGTCGTTACTCAATTTTGGGTGGTGCGAATGAAATGACTACCCAAGGGGCGATTGGTCTAAATAACCGTTGGACTATTGCTTCGGGATTGCGGCTGAATGTTGCTTACGAACACGTATTTGGCAACTTCTTCGGACGGACTGCGGCGGGTCAACAATATGCCCAACCCTTCGCTTTTGGTCAATCAGCATCTGCGATCGGATTTGATGGTGGCGATAGCTACAGCGTGGGGCTGGAATACTCTGATAATCCGCAGTTTCAAGCCAGTGCCCGTTACGAACATCGATCTTCTTCTGGTGGTAGCAATACAGTAATTACCGCAGGTGCTGCGGGTAAAATTTCTCCGGCTCTCACAGCATTAGTACGTTATCAACAAGCTGGTTCTTCCAATCAAAAGCTTTCAGGACTGGGAGACACAGCTACTTTAAAGTTGGGATTAGCTTATCGTGACCCCAATAGCGATAAATTTAATGCCTTATTGCGTTATGAATATCGCAAAAATCCATCAACTATCCCTGACACCATCCTCTTAGGTAGTGGTACGGGTTCCGAAGACCATACTTTTGCTTTAGAAACTATTTATGCTCCTAACTGGCAATGGGAATTCTATGGTAAATATGCCTTGCGTAACAGTACTTCTTACATAGCCAGCGATTTAGCTGGTACTAGCACAGTAAATCTGGCCCAATTACGCGCTACCTATCGTTTGGGATATAGCTGGGATTTAGTGGGTGAGGCTCGTGTAATTAGTCAGTCTAGCTACAGCGAAACAGGCTTTGTTGTCGAAACAGGCTATTATCTCACGCCTAACCTGCGTGTTTCTGCTGGATATGTATTTGGTAAAGTTGATGACCGGGATTTCTCAGGAACACGTTCCGCAGGTGGCGCATATTTGGGTGTCAGCGTCAAACTCAATGAATTATTTGATGGCTTTGGACAGCAAAAACCAGTGCCACGTCAGCCACAGGAATCTGCAATGAAAACTTTGGTAGGTAAACTCAAAGCTGCAACGAAGGGGATACAAAAGCGTGAAATATAAAACAACTATTTAATAAAAACAATGCCACTATAAATCTGAATATAAATGGTAGATTATCTACGATTTCGGGAAAGCTAAAAACTGAAGATTTGTTTGAGGTGAATCAGTCTTCATTGATGATTATGGTTAAACTAATCAACATCTTTTAAAGGTTATTTTATGGTGATTTACTAATGAAGAATTTATGGCAAAATCTTAATATTTTTAGCTGGGGACTTCTCGGCGCAACATTAGTACTTCAACCTACAGTAGCGCAAGCTCAATATATCCAGCGATCGTTCATAAATCCCAGTTTTGAGCAACCTGTTTTTAGTAATAGTTGTTACATTCAAGTGGATGAAAGTCAGATCCCCGGGTGGACAACAACCCATAGTACCAAGCAAGGGACAGCTTCTTGTGCAACTACTGGTTTCACTACATTAGGTCACATCATTGAAATTTGGACAAAAGGATTTAATGGTGTTAACACAGCAACTGGTGCAGGAAATCAATTTGCTGAGTTAAATGCTGAAGAGGCTTCTGAATTATATCAGAATCTATGTCTATATCAAAATGAAACAATTACGTTCTCTCTCCTACACCGTGGGCGGTCAAGTGCAACTGTTGCTGATGTAACCAATTTTTTAATTGGACTATATACCGATCCAACAGCAACTGTTTTTGGCAAATTTTCAACAACTAACAATGGGACAGTTACAGCACAACCTCTAGCACAGAATGGTGCAATTATTCCTACTGTAACTAACAACAATGCTGGAAATAACTGGGTGCGATACACTGGCACTGTTCCTTACACTGGGGCTTCAGCAAATAAACCTGTAGGGTTTGCGGCCGTTTCTACGGGGGGTGGGAACAATACTATAGGTAATTTCCTTGATGACGTGCAATTTGCTGGTAAACCGGTGCTTGAGTTCACGGCGAGTTCAGGTGGTGCAGCAGAATCGGAAACTACCCCTACTACTAACCCACCTAAACTTAGGATTGTTGGTTTAGTGCCAACTGGGGGGATCAGTGTTCCGATTTCCGTTTCTGGTACAGCCGTTTTGGGTACAGACTACAATACAACATCAGGCACACCCACTTTTAATATCGCTATCCCTGCGGGCAACTACGACGGCAGTGATGCTACTAGTGTCTTTACCATTCCTTTTACTGTCATTAATAACAACGTTCCTCAAGGTGTGAGGACAATCGTATTCACCATACAACCTTCATCTAGTTTTTTCGCCAGTTCAACAACGACTTGTGGTGGTTCTCCAACGATCGCTTCCAGCTACACAATCTATGATGATGATTTTCTAAGCGGCAAGGTTTGGGATGATGCCGATAATAGCGCTAACAATACTTTTACTAATATCAATACTGGTTCGGAAACTGGCACCAATGCAGGTGGGTTATTAAATGCTATTCTCGTTGATTCTAACAATAAGGTCTTAAAAACAACACCTGTCGCCGCAGATGGTACTTATACCTTTCTCAATGTTCCCTTGAATCAAAGTAATGTTAAAATTATTTTAAGTACAACTGCTGGCACTATAGGTAATACTGCCCCTGCGACCTCCCTGCCGTCTAACTGGGTCAATACTAGCCCACTCACGACAGCTACTTTTAATACTGCTACAAACATCTCTAGTAAGGACTTTGGAATTGAGCAGTTGCCCAATACTAATAATGTCACTGGATCTACAACAACAAATCCAGGGGGAACCAATACTGTACAAGTTCCAACACTATCTGGCACTGACCCGGAAGATGGGAACCTTGGTTCTGGCAACAGTTTCAAGATTGTTAGTCTGCCAAGTAATGGGACACTGTACTACAACGGTGTAGCTGTGACAGCGAATCAAATTATTACTAATTACGATCCGACCAAATTAACAGTAGATCCGAACATAGATGGAGCTATAACCATCACTTTTACTGTAGCCGCAGTAGATAAAGCAGGCAAAGAAGATCCTACACCTGCTACGGTAACTATGCCATTAACTGCGTTATCAGCTAGCAAACCTCAGTTAATTTTAGTGAAACGCATCACCCGGATTAACAACCAAAATTTAACTAGCATTGTAGATGGTCGCAGCGACGTTTCTTCTAGCGCTGCCAACTACGTAGCATCTCCTCGTGACACTGATGATGATAGTAGTAACACATGGCCCACTAATTACTTGCGCGGATTGATTAACGCTGGGATAGTCAAACCAGGAGATGAGTTAGAGTACACTATCTACTTACTTTCCAATGGTCTAGGAAATGCAACTAGTGTTCAAATTTGTGATCTAGTTCCTATCAATACTACTTTTATTCCCACTGCCTTTAATGGTCTGACTCCTAATGATGGTGGTTTATCAGGAGCAGATCAAGGTATTGCTCTTGCGCTTGGTTCTAGCACTCCTACGGTTTATTTGACTAATGCCCAAGATAGCGATCGCGGACGCTTTTATCCTGCTAACGAGACAGTCCCATCATACTGCGGTGCTAACATAAATGGAGCGGTAGTGGTAAATATTACGCGAAGTCCAGATTTACCCAATCTCGTCAAAGATTTTTATGGTTTTGTCCGCTTCCGCGCTAAGGTGAAATAGCTTTGAGAAAGAAAAAAGGTTAAATATGAGGTTGCTTTTCCCCTTAACCTTTTCCCTTTAACCCTCTTTTCATACTGGTATAGCTTGTCTCACTTCAACTGGTTCACCTGTGAGGCTAAAAGGACGAACTTCGGTAATTTTTACCTTCACTAACTGTCCTTTCAATTCTTTGATGTCCCCACTGAAGAATGTCAGACGATTACCATCTGTGCGTCCCATTACCTGGGTTTGATCTTTAGGATTTTGGTCTTCTACTAAAACTTCTTCGATACGTCCAAAGTAACGTTGCGATCGCTCTGCTACTTTCAAGTTTCCTAGATGATTGAGCCTTTGGAGGCGATCGCTTTTAATTTCTTCACTTAGCTGATTGTCCCACAACGCGGCTGGTGTCCCTGGACGCGGCGAATATGCTGCTGTGTTCAACATATCAAAGCCAATATCTTCCACCAGTTTCAAAGTATTTTCAAACTGTGCCTCTGTCTCCCCAGGAAAACCGACAATCGCATCAGCACTAATGGAAGCATCTGGCATATACCGCCGAATGGTATCGATAATCCGACGATATTTTTCATGGGTATAACCCCGCGCCATCGCCTTCAAAAGTTCATTATCCCCAGATTGAAAGGGAATGTGGAAGTGTTTGCAGACTTTGGGTAACTCAGCGCAAGCCTTAATTAATCTTTCGGTAAAATAACGGGGATGGCTAGTAGCAAATCTTAACCTTTCAATCCCCGGCACATCATGGACGTAATAAAGTAAATCTGTGAAGTTGTGCAGATGCCGACCTTCTACTGTCGCTCCTGGTAAATCTCTACCGTAAGCGTCAATATTTTGACCAAGTAAAGTAATTTCCTTGTAACCTTGCCGTCCTAATTCTTCCATTTCAGCCCGGATCGCTGACGGTGTGCGAGATTGTTCGATACCGCGCACATTAGGAACCACGCAATAGGTGCAGCGTTCGTTACAGCCGTAAATCACATTTACCCAAGCTGTTACTTTACTATCCCGTCGCGGCTGGGTGATATCTTCAATAATATGAACAGACTCGGTGGCGACAACTTGGTTGCCGTCAAACACCGACTCCAGCAAATCTTTGAGGCGATTGGCGTGTTGTGGCCCCATTACCAAGTCTAATTCTGGGACTCGCCGCAACAGTGCTTCACCTTCTTGCTGGGCAACACAACCAGCAACTATAAGCGTTAAATCAGGTTTTTCATGTTTGCGCTTCGCTTGTCTGCCAAGGTAGGAATATACCTTTTGCTCGGCATTATCCCTAATTGTGCAGGTATTGTAGAGAATTACATCTGCATTATTTGGATCTTCTGACCATTCAAAGCCCATGTCTTCCAAAACGCCAGCCATGCGCTCTGAGTCAGCTTTATTCATCTGACAACCGAAGGTAGTGATGTGGTAGTGGCGTTTAGAAGTGGTCATGGGCAATTCTGCTTAATCAGCGTAATGTATGTAAGGTTTATTTTTATTCTAACCCGCATAACGCAGTGTCTCCTCTCTACTCGCTGTCTCAACCCTAGGATTTTACATTGACCAGATGCGATTAATTATGTCTGATCAATGCCGTTGTTTTTTACCCAGAGGAAGGAACGCAAAGGGAAACGCAGAGGTAACGCGGAGGGGTTATTAGGCTGGGTTCCATGTGCCGTGGAAGCTGTGGGGGATGACGCTGGGTAATCCTAGTTTGCAAACGGGTTCGGCATCCAGGCGATCGCTATCAAATATCCAAACTTCGCTACTATGAGAATTACCATCGTAGACGACGGTTAGCACCCAACTTTGCTCAGGGTTTTGGGTATCTTGGGCGTGGATGGGTTCTGAAGGATAACGATTTTCTCCAAAGTCTGCTTCGGTGAGGGTTTCGGTTTTGTAGTCGAAGCGAGCGATCGCATTTAGTACTTCTTGGCTAATATCTGTTTCTGAACGGAATGTTGACATATATGTGTACCGGGAAGGTTGCCCCACGTTTTGCTGTGGTACATTCGGAAATTCACAATGTCTGTTTAATAGTTGCTGAATTGACGTAACTTTGCCAGTTTGGGGATGTAAATGAACTTGTGTTAGTGTAGTTTTCCCTGGAGTGTGAGTCTTACCTGTAGCTACTTCTTTGAGATATTGGTTAGTTTGAAAATCTTCATAACGGGCAATATCTACAATCACTGAGCCGCTAGCATCTACATAACCATTAGCAAAATGCCATTGAAACCAAGGTTCGGTTTCTCCACGACTCACTACAGATAGGGTTTCTCTGTCAAAAACTAAAATTTGAGTTCCTAATTTAGGTTGCCACTCTAGCGAATCACTATAGTTGTTTATCCCTATTAGCACGGGTAAAATATTCAATCGCACTGGCGGAAGGAAAAATACAAGATACTGTCCTGCTAAAACAAAATCATGCATCACTGGTATACCGTCTAATTGGTATGCGGCTTGTTGGATAATCCGTCCAGTCGAATCGCTTTTGTAAATATTCAGCGTCGCTTTTTGTCCAGGGCTGATGCCAAAGTTAAAAATCTCACCTGTTTGCTCGTCACGCTTATAATGTGCGGAATAGTTTAATCCTTTAGTTAACCCCCCTAAATCATCTTCGCCCCAAGTTTCTAAAGTTTGTAAATCGAGGGCGTGGGGTTTACCACCTTCCCACAGTGCCAAAAGTTTATCTGGAAGTGCTAGCACCGAAGTGTTGGCAGCATTTTTGAGGGGCTTTTGCCATTGATTCCAAATTGGCCCTGGTGCAGTCATGCCGTAATTGCCGTAGAGTAGTTTACCTGCTGCGGTTTCTTCTTGATAGCCAGAGGTTTGCACGTAGCGATAAACCCCGGTTGCAACTGCATCGGTAAAATTTACAGCAAGAATTGCTCCATCTCCATCAAACCAGTGTCCCATGCGAATGCCACCGCGTTCTAGTCGTGCGGGGCCATTGCGGTAAAGGGTTCCACGCAAGCCATCTGGAATTTTGCCAGAGATAATTGGCAGTTGGGTAGAGGGGAATTCTTTTGCTGGTTTAGCGATCGCACCTGCCCAGTCTTTTTTAGTTGAATTTGGAGTAATAGTATGCATATTAAATTAGTATCTGATAAATAATCAATCTATACAACTGCATTCTACATTTTCATCATGAATTAGTTATATATTCATGCGTTACGCTAAAGCCGTAACTCTTCCTGCTGGCTGACTCCTGACTTCTGAATTTTGGCTCCTGCTATATATGAGCTAGCTCATAGTAACTGCTAGAAATAAACAGTAAATTCAAATCAATCAAGATTCTAAGCGGTTCCAAAAACTATGGTTAGCCAACAAACAATAGATATCGTCAAATCTACAGCACCTGTTTTGAAAAAGAACGGTGAGCAAATCACAACTCGGATGTATGAAATCATGTTTCAAAACCATCCAGAAGTCAAAGAACAATTTAGTATGGCGGCTCAAGCAGATGGTTCTCAGCCTGCGAGATTAGCAACAGCAGTTTATAGCTATGCTAACCAAATTGATAATTTGCCTGCTTTAAAGTCGATGGTAGAGAAGATTGCCCATCGTCATGTGCAGACTCATGTTACACCAGAGCAATATCCTATTGTTGGAGAAAGTTTACTGCAAGCCATGAAAGATGTTTTAGGAGACGCTGCTACAGAAGAAGTGATGGCGGCTTGGACTGAAGCTTATCAGGAATTGTCTGAAGTGTTCATTCACAGAGAACATGATATATATGTGGATGAAGAGAAAAAACCACAGCTTTTGCATTCTTAACAACAGGACTTAGAACTTAGTACAGCATTTCATTAATTCGTAGCAAATTAAATTTGGCAATATTCTACAATGCTAATGCGTCAGCTTGCGTTTTTAATGCGTCAGCTTGTATTGTTAATGTATCGGCTTGCATTGTTAATGCGTCAGCTTACATTGTTAATGTATCGGCTTGCATTAAAAAAGTAAACGATGAAGTGCTGTCTCAAAAAGTGGGAACTCTTCTAAATAAAGTTCTGTTGCTTCCCATAAATTAACAATAGCTTCTTCTATCGTCTCTCTTTGGCTGGCGGTTCCCACTTCTGGACATTCAGCTACATAAACATCCTCTTCCTAATGCAAGATTGCTGTAAAGGTTCGAGTTTTTATATCCTTAGCCTGTTGTAATGAACTCATGGAGCGTTTATTTGGCTATTTTTTCATTTTTCTCTTGTTGCTTAACTACCTGGAACCAACAACATCCGCGCCTCAATTGCTTCCCAGGTTTGGGGTGATACCCGCACTGCTGCTTGTTTGCACTGGATGATGAGGTGATTGGCGTAGAGATAATTTTCCAGTGCTTTTATTTCTTCCTCAGATAAATCGATCATTTCTAGGGTGAGATGGAAAGCTTTGAGTAAGGTTTGTTGCAGGTGTTTAGCAAATGCCCGACGCACTTCCCTTGGCTGTTTCTCATCAGGAATTGTAGCTTTGAGTGCTTCTAGTTGGGCGCTCAGCATAGTAAAGTTGACGTTATTGAAGATATCTGATTTTTTTAGTTCACCACTATTTTTGATGGTGATGGCAATGGCCTTAGGGTCGGCGTTGGCAATGATGTTGGCATTGGCAATGGTGCTGGCGATGGCGTTGGCGTTCACGATAACATTGGCGTTGGCGTTGGCTATGGCGTTAGCGTAAGTCTTGGTTCTGGCGATGGCATTGGCGTTAATGTTGGCGTTAGTGTAGGTGTTAGCAATGGCGTTGGCGATAGCGATGGCGTTGATGTAAGCTCTGGTAATCGCAGATGCACGTTTGCGTACAGGTTTCAAATTACTTACTGATCCAACTGTTACCTGTTCTGCCCAGTTTAATAATGCTTGCAACTTCGGGGTGTTAATATATTTTTGCGCTTCCTTTTGCATCAACAACAGCAACTCATCTGCACCACTCCCCATTAACTCAGCTACCAATAAAAACACCTCATTCCAGCGTTCATCTGTCAGGTGTTCAGTAACTAATTTCTCAACTTGACGATGGTCATTAATATACCGTGCTGTAAAATATTCCTGAAGGGTTAGATGAGAAAAAGAGTAAATACCATCTGTACGTTCTACTAATACTCCATGTTGTACTTCAACGGATCTGAGAACATCTGCCCCACTGATAAATTTTTCATCAGGTAGCATTTCCGCTAGCAGTTTTTCAATTTTATCTGCAATCTCCCGTCGCGGTAAAAATAAGCGGTCTTGCTGAAATGCATCATGGGCAATTTCAGAAAGCATCATTTCTTTACGTTTGGTATTTAGCCCCTTATAAAGGTCTTCAGGGACAATAATTTTTTCATCTGCCCATTCTTCTAGCAGAACTCTCAATGCTCTTTCATAAATAGTCGCTCGATTAGTAGGAAATTTGTGAGAGCGCTGGTAAAGTAAACACACCAAAGTCAGCAATAATGGCGTGTGTGTTAATTCTTTAGCAGCAGTGTGTTCAGGGCTATTGAGTTTTTGCCAGCAATCTTTACCTCTATCCGGTTCACTTCTAAACCAATTACTAATAAAGCTTTCAATTTGAATGTCCCCGAAATCTGCCATTGCCACATCGGTAAAGCGGCGAAAATTGTGGCGATACGCTGCTCCCCTACAAGAAATAATGAAGCGATTTTTATCATATTTGTCAACAAAGTTTTGAATTTCGCTAATTGCCTCGGTCAAGTTTTTTGTTGGTACTTCATCCAAACCATCCAGCAAAATTAGTAATTTACCTTCTTCTAAAGCTTTGGCTGCAAATCGTTCAGGTGATGGACAGCCGCAAATACCAAACTCTTCAGCAATAAACGTTTCAATATTGAGCTTGCTGGATGCAAACCTTTCCAATACGATAAAAACAGGAATGCAAGCGTGTTTAAACCCTTCTTTTTTACCTTTGAGTGCTTCTATTCCCATCTTCCGCAAAAATGTAGACTTTCCTGCACCAGACCCACCAATAACCATCAGATATTGCTTATCATTAGCAACTTTAATTCCTTCTTGTTTATCCCCATCTTGAGATTGAAACCTTCGGATTTTAGTTTGGCGATAGACATTTTCTAAATTTTCAATAGATTGAAAACTCGTATCATCATCTAAAAACTGCACGGCTGTATAGAGCGATTCCAGCTTGACATGTTCACGCATTCCTAATACTTTGATAATGCCATGCCGTTCTTCGTACTTCTTTTGATATTCATTTGATGCAGCAAAAATTAACTTCTTGGTTTTTTCATTTAGAGTTTTGCCCAATCCTCCTAAAACCTGACCACCGATTTGGACAAACATAGCGGCGACACCGCTAACGGCTGATATCGCCCAAGGTTCCATTCCTGTCATAAAATTATCAGTTAATATACTTAAAAATTAAAGCAAAGTTGTATTATCAACTCTAAGTTATATTATGACAACTACACCAAGCTTCAATTCCTGGGTTATCTGTCCCCAACCAAATCCGCAAGCAAACTTGCGTTTATTCTGCTTCGCCTACGCTGGTGGTAGCGCGGCAATTTTTCGCACATGGCCTAATAATCTACCTAGTAATGTTGAAGTCTGTGCTGTGGAATATCCGGGACGGGGAAGACAGATTAAGTCAGCACCCTTGACACGATTAGAACCTCTTGTGGAAGCGATCGCACCAGTTCTGTTACCATACTTAGACAAACCATTCGCCTTTTTCGGTCACAGTATGGGCGGATTAGTTAGCTTCGAGTTAACCCGTCTACTTCGCTCTCAGTATAATCTTACTCCCTTTCACCTCTTCATCTCTGCTCGTCGCGCTCCGCAATTGCCACCCATAAAACCACCCCTCCACATCCTCTCAGACCATGATTTGCAGAACGAGCTACGTAGTCTTAACGGTACACCCAAAGCAGTGTTAGAAAGCGAGGAACTAATGCAGATATTTCTCCCGATTTTGCGGGCAGATTTTGCGGTTCTAGAAACTTATATTTACACTCCAAAGCAGCCACTAGAGTGTCCTATTACTGCTTTTGGTGGTTTGCAAGACCAAGATGTTAGTCATGAAGATTTGCAAGCATGGCGAGAACAGATCATCGCTGCTTTCTCATTACATGAGTTGAACGGCGACCACTTTTTCATCCATTCACACCAAGAGTTATTACTTAAACTTATATATCAAGAATTGCAGATGCGTAACGGTAGCTGATAAGCTAACGCGCCTACACATTGCAATATTTTCCGTGTAGACCGTCATTAGTCATTTGTCATTAGTCATTTGTGTTTACCAAGGACAAAGGACAATTGACCAAGGACAACCTCACCAGTTGATGTGCAATCTTATTTGCGTAGCAGCTTATTAGTTATTAGAGAAAAAGGAGTTAGGAGTCAGAATATCGAATTTTCCTGACTCTCTGAACTTCTGATGTACAACATTTCTACTTTTTATTTTTGGGTAGCGATCGCTAACTTTGCCCCTTCAACTTTACGAACCCGATCCATCACCGCTACTACTCGACCATAATCAACTTTCTCATCAGCATTAATAATCACCAACACGTCTGGGTTAGAACCAACTAAAGCACGTACTTGTTCTGTCACATCATCAACTGCAATTGGTTTCCGGTTCAGACTTACCTGTTCTTTGTCATCTACCGTAATGGTAATTCTAGTTGGAACTTGCTGTTGTTTCGCTGTGCTGGCCTTCGGTAAATTTACTGGTAAACCTTCTGAGCGGGTTAAAAACAGAGTTGACATGATAAAAAATGTCAAAATTGCAAAAATCACGTCAATCATCGGCACGATGTTGATCTGTAATGGAAGTTCTGGCTCATCTGGTAGACGCATAAGTTTTTTCTCCTCTTTCATAACGACGGCGGTAGAGTAATTCTAACTGTCCCCCATACTCCTGAATTAGTGCAATTTGCCTTTGGTACAATCCCCGGAAGGTATTAGCAAACAAGAGTGTAAAAATAGCAACGATCAATCCTGATGCGGTTGATACCAAAGCTTCACTAATCCCAGATGTAACGCCAGTTGTTTTAGTACCTCCCACATCACCAAGGTTTAGGGAGGCAAAGGAGGCAATCAATCCTAACACAGTACCGAGAAGACCTAATAATGGTGCTAGCCCGATAATTGTCTCAAAAATGTTTTGGAAACGTTTGAGTACAGGTATCTCAGCCTGAGCTTCGCTTTCTAATGCCAAACGAAATTCCTCTGGATTTGGCTCTTCCAATTCTAAAGCCGCAAGAAAAATCCGTGCCAATGGTAAATCTGCGTTTTTCTGAAGTTTATCCATTGCGCCGACAACATTATCAAGACGATAGAGATTCAAAACCTCTCGCACCACGCGGTTTTGACGCTGATTAATCCGTACCCAAAACCTGATCCGCTCGATGATCAGTGCCACACCCAATACCGAAAACGCCAACAGGGGCCACATGACCACACCGCCTGCTGCAAACAAATTCTGAATTCCCATGTAGTGCCTCTATAACATCATCCACAATACAAAATCAGACTACCAGAATCTAGTTCAAAGCTGAAACTTTTTCTCAATAAAATATAAAATATAATGATAACTTTTTCAAATGTAGCCATCATGATTTTTATTTAATTGTTCGTTTGCTTTACATAAAAAAATTTAATTGGATTGAAACAAAAATTAATTTTGTTCAAATACCATGATATTGGTGGTTTTAAAAGATGTTTTTGCTAGTGAAGGGTTTCGTAAGGCGATCGCAATTAATTTTAATTTTTGACTTGATATTTGTAACCTTGCATTCTAAGATGGCTAAATTAGTGAGAATAGGTAGCAATAGCTATGAGTTTTTCTGGCATTACTGTCGAGCAACGTTCCAAAGAAGTTGAGGCTCTCAAGTCTTTTCTGACTTACAGTCTGATAGGTTCACTGGCGCTGCATATCGGCGTACTGTCATCAGGCATAAGTAATTATTTGACGAGAGTGCCTACAGGAGAAGATGAAGCGATAGAGGTGGCGATCGTGGATTCTCCGGCTGTGGAAGCAGAAAAACCGCTTGAAAAAATTCCAGAAGAACCCAAAAAAGAACCTGAAGTTGTTCAAAAACAATCTATAGAAACTCCACAAATACAAAAACCAGTACAAGAATTGATTGAAAGATCGACAATTCAACCAGTTCAACAACCGCAACAAACTATTCAAAACCCACAGCCAGTTCAACAACAACCACAACAAACAACTCAAAACCCACAGCCAGTAAATAGGGAAATTGCTCCGAAACCATTCGTCCCTGTGACAACTGTTGCTCCTCAGAGTGGTGGTGGCGGTGGTGGCTCTGGTGTTGGTTTAGGCTCAGGTAGCGGTATTGCTGTAGGTACAAGCAGTGGTAGTGGCATTGGTGGAGGAACTGGCACTGGCTCTGGTGGTGGCATTGGCAGTGGTGTTGGCTCAGGAATTGGCTCTGGCACTGGCAGTGGTGTTGGCTCAGGCACTGGTAGTGGTATTGGCTCAGGTACTGGTAATCAAACAGAAAATCGTCAGCCAGTAGCAACAGCGCCAACAGCACCAACACCTCCAAAAATTAACAGTTCAGGTAATGGTAATGGTCGTGCAGCCTGCCGCGAATGTAATGCCAAATATCCAGAAGCAGCAAGGCGGCGAGGAGTTGAAGGTAGAGTAGAAGTAGCTGTTGATACTGATGCACAAGGCAATGTTACCAATGTTCGGGTTGCTCGCTCCAGTGGAAACCGCGATTTGGATGAAGAAACTGTAAGACAGGCGCGTGACTGGAAATTAAAACCCGCAGAAGGTGGTAGACAAGGGGTATCAATAGCCACTGAATTTGCCATACAAGGTTCACGGCGATCGCGCCAAGTTCAAGAACGGAAAAGACAAAGAGAAGCAGAAGAGAGAACCCAACAGACAACGGCTACTAACTCCACGGAAGAAACCCCAAAACGTAGGCGCAGAGAGTTGACACCACCTTCATCTAATCAAGCTACGGTCACAAGACCGGCAATATCTGGATTTAGTCGGCGACTGGAACCTCAAAGAAGGGAAAGTACTAGTACAAACTCATCATCTGGAGCTAGGACAACTCCTTCTCAAGGAAGTGGAAGAGAATCTCTACGCCGTATCCGTACTGAACGAGCGGGTAGTAATTCATCACAAAAGCCACAACCAACCGCAAATCGGCGGCGGCGAAGAGACAACTCTAACCAGAACAAGTTGCGAGACTCGTTGCGCCGTTTACGCCAACAACCTCAATCGCAACCTGCTGCACCGCCTGCTACAAGTCAGGAGTAGAGATATAGAAGTGTTACGTCTCTAGAAGGATGTAGAAATTCCTGATTTTTTGTGAGCATTTCAAAAGGTACGGTTATTGCGATCGCACATTGCTATAAAACCGAACCTGCTCAACTTGAAGGTTGATTTAGTCTAATAACTAGGAAGCTTGAGATTAAGCTTTGTGCAATTTAAGATTGCTTAACAACCCATTTTATCAGCTGTTCGGAAGCTAAGAAGCTTGAGATTGAGCCTCCTAAGACTAGATAGTTCATCTTAGAGGTGATAGTTATGCCACTGGTGCGTTGGAACCCATTCCGGGATAGTGAACGTTTAGAACCATTTCGGGATACTGAATCTTGGGAACCATTCCGAGAAATCGACACCTTGCAGAGGCAAATGAATCGTTTATTTGACAGATTGATGCCAACTACTAATGGTGGTGAGAGGTCTGGATTTATATTTAGTCCTGCTGCTGAACTAGAAGAAACCGATGATGCAATTCGCTTGAAACTAGAAGTACCTGGTCTAGAAGCAAAAGATATCAATGTAGAAGCAACTCCCGAATCAATTTCGATTACCGGTGAGCGTAAAACTGAAACTAAGAGTGAAGAAAACGGTATTACTCGGTCTGAGTTCCGTTATGGAAAATTTCAGAGGGTAATCCCGTTACCTTCCCAAATTCAAAATGACAAAGTGCAAGCTGAGTACAAAAATGGTATTCTCCAGTTAACTTTGCCGAAAGCGGAATCAGAAAAACACAAAGCCGTCAAAGTCAATCTTGGTTAATTCAATTCGACATTCGGGAGTCTTAGACTTTCTCTGATATTTTGATTAGCTGTGAGAACCGCCTTCTTAAAAACGGGAGGTGGTTCTTGTTTATACATAAATTGTTTTGCTACTCCTCACCCATCTACTATGGGGAAGAGGGCTTAAAAGTGGTCTACTTTATATAATTGGCAATTATACACACTGGTAATAACTTGATTTTTCCATCAATAAAAGTAGAAGCGAATAATCTTGCACTCCCTTATGCTCAATTTCCCTGATGAGGTCGATGAAAATCGTTTCTGCATCCAGATGAATCAAAATCAGGGACTGAAGGATACTCTGGTAAGATTTAATTCACAGTCTATTCAAGCACCTCCAAAAGGTCTTTAAGAAACTATTGTCGAAGTGTAATCTTATCCAGCCAAACTAGTTTATGCTTACCTTTTCTTGGCAAGATTATTCCGATATGTGCTTTTCAATTTACAAAACTGGCATGATTGAGAGAGATTGTGCTTTAGTTAAAGACTACCCATTTGTATCGAAAGTGCATCACGTCAGGCAACAGCAGCTAGTTATAGGTAGTGGGAATTGTATTCACAATCAAGCATCATAGAAATGGTGGTAGTTTTTCCTCATCATCAACTATATGCTGAGATGATAGTCAATGGCTAACTCTCAAGTTGCTCATCTGTACTTTATGTTCAATGTCAAATTCACTGATTTGAATAAAACTTCTACATAAACACACACTGATGCAGTTTGATTTGCTTGAATAGCTATATTGATAGGACGTTGATCCGAAGGCAATTCACAATCCTGATTATGGCAAGTAAATTCATTGATGTTAGAGAATACACTGTCAGGGCGCACAAAAGACAGATTCATACTCGTGTTTTCCAGTTTGTCTGTAAAGAGTGTAACGATCTGACAAAACGCGAGACGTTCGGGCCTCGACCTTTATATTGTGAGAGATGTCGCCCTCCCCAAGCACCTAAGAAATCTCAGCCAACATCTCAGAAAGCAAAACCCAGACCAATGTCTTACAAAAGTGACATCGATTTAAATTGATTGAAGCCTTATGACTCAAAATGGACAATTAGAACCACCTCCGGGGACTTTTCTTTCACCACTGTTGGAATTACGAGACTATTATGCTCGCCTCACAGAAGAGTATGAACGCCTTTTTGTGCAGGCGCGATCGCAACTCGATCATGTAGAAGCGTTGTTGTCTAACTGGTCTTTTGCAGATCCCAACAAGCAGATATCAAGACTGACGGCGGCTGATGAAACCTCAAATGTGTCCCCAGAAGGCTCTCTGCGGTTTTTATCACCTCTTGATGACATGGACGAAATCAACTTGGTGGAGTCTCTACAGTCAGAACCCACACACTCGGATAAGGTTGAGATCGATAATTCCTTTTCTGCTGCTGTTGATACAAAAGAGAGAAAACTTCCAACTACACCACCAGATGCAAAGATAGCCTCAGAAAACAACGATAGTTCAACCAGGGTGGCAGAAATCCCTATGCTACCCCAGTACAATCACGCTATCTCCCGAATGGAAGCCATTAAACAGCTATTGCAAGAGCAGATAGGCACTGTCTGTCATATCGATTTTATCGTGCGATCGCTTTATGGAGAGTTAGATTCCAATTTATTCAAAGTAGTTAAAGGTAGGGTTCAATCTTCCCTCACCCAAGGTAGAGAAAGGAATTACTGGGTAACTATTCCCGATGAGCCAGGTTGTTATACTCTGGATTTAAATTTGGTAGCCCCAAGTAAACGCAATGGTGCTTCTAGAAACAAAAATAAGAAGCCTTTTGTACCCCCGCCAAAAGCAGTACCGATGCTCAAAACCTTTGAGGGTCAATTCTTAATTGATGCTCTCACCTCTCTGTTTGAAGAAAATCCAGGTAAAGTTTTCAGCGTTGCTGAAGTCATCGCCGGAATTTATGGAGAACTAGATTCTCAGCAAATTAGAGAGATTAAAAATAAGGTGTTGAATGAATTATCTAGAGGCTATCGGACAGGCAGATTCTCTAGGGTTCCTAACGAAATCGGCTTCTATACTTGGGACTCCAATCTGATATCGAAGGCTCGTTAAATTGGCATAGGGATTAGGTGACAGGTAACAGGTGACAGGTGATAGGGAATAATCTGTAACCCTGTACCTTGATTTCTCACAAGTGAGAAATCAAGGAGTGTGGGAGGTGTGGGAGGTGTGGGAGGTGTGGGA
>NZ_JADEXU010000074.1 GCF_015206895.1 Nostoc sp. LEGE 12450
TTGACTCATCCTGAATCTCCCTAGCAGCAGCCAGAGCCTCGCTTAACAACTCTGGTGGCAATTTATCAGCCAAACTACTTAGGGCTTCGGCGCGACTTGACTCATCCTGAATCTCCCTAGCAGCAGCCAGAGCCTCGCTTAACAACTCTGGTGGCAATTTATCAGCCAAACTACTTAGGGCTTCGGCGCGACTTGACTCATCCTGAATCTCCCTAGCAGCAGCTAGTGCCTCGCTGAACAAATCAGGCAATTTATCAGCCAAACGATTTAGGGCTAAGGCGCGATAATACTTATCCTGAATCTCCCTAGCAGCAGCCAGTGCTTTTGAGAGTCCTAGTTGTTTTAGGTTTGGTGGCAGGTGATTGACTAGCTCTGTAAGCAAGTGTGCTTTATTTTGTGGATTCGAGCTTTGTAGCACGTAAGCTAGTCCTTGCTCAGGAGTCCAGACACTTTTTTGAACTAACGCAATCAACAGTTCTACTGGTAAATTAGCTGCCAGACTATTAAGGGATGCAATAATCAAAGCATAGCGACACTGTAAGCCAATAACTTGAGGCAGGGTTGTAAGAGTCCAAGAGCCTTCTGCCAATTGCCAAGCACGAGCAACATCAGTTACAAAGTTGGCAGTTTGTCCCAAGCGATCGCACGCTTTATACCAACCATTACCTCCTGTTTTTGACTCTTCACGCAATAAGGAGTGAATCTCTTCTACTTGTTCAGCCTTTTCCAAATGCCAGACTAGACGTTGGTGGATATAACCGTCATTAGGGAGGGTATGCCAGAGATTTTTATCGGTTAATTTTTGGTACTTCTCTAAGAATTTGGTATGAGCTTGAGGCAGAGTTATACCTAATCCTGGTAGATTACCAAAGCGCTTCGGGTTTAGTGGAGCAGTTAACAAATTACATGCAAGGTCATGAAATAAGTCATGTAAACGATAGGTTGGTGTTCCATCTATTAAAGGGACACCAGACAATAACAGTGCTTTAGAGTGCAAGTAGCCCAACTCATCTGCTGCATCCCGCTCATGATCCATATCCCACAGCATTACAGTCATTTGCTGAGTAATAGTTACATCCTCGGGTAATATTCCCAGCCAGATGAAATTTTCTCGCGTAACGGGAGCTAATCGCTGGACACTCAAATTTAATGATGCAGTTAAACTGAGTTTTTTTAAGCTTGCTTCATCCGCCGCATCTCTAGCTGATTTATTATCTAATGTTTTTAAGCGGGCTACCTCTTGCTGCATATCCTGCACAAGAACTGTCCAAGGAGTACCATCACCAACTTGGGCAGCGGCTAGTTCCAATGCCAAAGGCAAGTAACCAAGCTCTCTTGCTAAAGCTTCTGCCGACTGAGTTTCTGTGTCAGTGAGGTCACGTCCTAATTTCTTAGTCAGCAGTTCCATCGCTTGGGATGGCTGCATCACATCCAGAGAATACGAGATGGCTCCGAGAACTTGGGCGATTCCTGCTTCGCGTGTTGTTACCAAAACTTGACAACGCGCTCCACCAACATTAAATGCTTGTGCATCCTTTGTATCCCAAGCATCGTCTACTACTACCAGCACAGCTTTGTCATACAGCAGTGTACGCAGTTGATTGGAAGCACCTTCTACGCTAGTAGCTTTAAAGTTGTTGTCCCCTAATACCTGTACCCAATCACTAAGCAGGGATAGAAGATGAGGCTGCTGACCTAATGTTGCCCAGAGAATCCCATCACAAAAATGAGCTTGCACCTCTTGATCGTGCGCTAAAGCCATTGCGAGGGTTGATTTCCCAACAGAACCCAAGCCGTGAATGGCAGTCACAACCAAAGTACGGACATCATTTGACTGTGCAAGCAGCCGAGTTTTTAAGTCTTGGCTATATTCGGGACGGTCAACGTAATAACTTGGCAGTGGTGGTGCTTGGAAAGGTTTTTTTAACTTTACCCATTCCCCAACGGGCGGCTGTAGTCAGGTGTTGTTAAATGTAATATTGTGACCACTGCCACCCTGAATTACTGGCGCATTGGTGTTGTTAGCATTATTCTGTTGTCCTTCTCCACCATAGACATTCTGAAGATTTTGACCTTGAATCTGACCAATATTTATTTCTTGCTGAATCTCATGAGCCAGTTTCTGTATCTCTTGGGCAAAATTCGGGTCAGATTTCATCACTGGCTGTAAGTAAGCAGCAAGTTTTTCTAAATCTGGCTTAGACCCTTTTTCTGCTGAAGCAAACGCTGCTTCAGCCTCTTGGTTTCCATGAATCTTGTTCCAAATCTTGTCACGCAGCACTTTTATTTTGGCAAGAGTTGCTTCTGTGAATTTCTCAATTGTTTTCTCAAAAGCTTTAGTGAAAGCAAGAGTTGCGATTACACCAGCAGTAAGCGGTTCCATGTACAACCTTCTAAGCGCAGGATTCTATCTATTTATTACCACACTTTCTCTGTTTTCAATTCCGCACTACACGATTGGGCTATTACGTGGAATACAAGCCTCAAAGTCTCTCGATTCATTGATGTCTCCAATGCAATCGCCTGCCTAAGAGAAAAAGCCAATGTCGAGGAGAAGTAACGTGGTCAGTGGGAAAACAAAGAAAATTTAAATAACTAGAAGAAACGTTTTTCCTAACCCAGGTAAAGAGAAATAGACGTTTGTAGTATTTTTTACAAATTTGGATTTAATTATTTTTACGATATAAAATTAGCCAAACCCTAAATTATAACTTTAATTATCCAATTCAATATTTACTATGAATGCCGCTACAATCATAAACTATACTTTGGCAAAATATAAATCAAATCCTATTGATGAATACTATTTAACTATAGAAGATGCAATGCAAAGATATCAGGCTAATCCTCCTGACGAGGTTAGTATCAATATGAAAGATACAAACTATATATCTAAACATGAAAATCTGAGAATATATAAAACTTATCCTTTCGAGAAAGATAGAGCAATCACTTTAGAGGATTTATTATATAAATTCTTTAGGTGTCCTAATAACATAACTTCTGAGAATATGAAACAAGCATTAAAAAAATATAAAGATGAATCTGTAAGCACTCCTAATATCATAGAGACATTTGATATCTAATAATTAGTAAATGGGTTTATATGGGACTAACTGAGTAGTGCAGACAAAAAGTGGAAACTGAACCCCCGCAAATTTTTCAGCTATTGCATTCTCCCTTGAATATCAGGAAATAGGAGTTATGGCAACATCTCTAAGTAATGGGCTAACAAAGAATATTTAGGTTCTTCATTACTTGTTATGCTAAAAATATCTATAAATTAGCTCATATCCCTTACTGGGCAAGAAATACAGCTTTTAATCTTGACGTTTGAGTTTTTGAGATAAAATCTAGGTTCTAACTGCCTGAAACCCTTGATTTTAAAGCGAAATCCCTAACTTTAGTTTGAAAAACACCTACGGAGGAGCCAATATTTATCCCAGTAATTAACTTTAGTTTATCCCTGCCTTGAAACCTTATTTCTTACAACCTACTTATATTCTGCAAACCATTCACACTGATTGCACCGCCATTTTAGCGCCTCTTTTTTAGGCAGATAAGATGAAAATTTAGGCAATTGCAAATATTTACTATCAATTTCGCTATAGGAAGTACGCCGCAAACTAGGAGCAAGGTGTACCTGCATTGTCTCAGGGTTAATAGCAATTAGATTAAGGTCAAATAGTGTATGTATATCTGCCCGTAGGAGCAATCCATTTGAGGGGTGATTATTTTCAGTCTCAGTATAAGGAATGATGTGGGCAGCTTCCAAGGCTTCTTGTGCATCACATCCGGTGATAGCACAGCGATAATTGTAGGCTTCGAGCAAACTTTGACGAAACTGAGGTTGTCCTTGCCGTCGAGCAATAGATATAGTGATTCGCTCTCTAGCTTGCTTTATACTTTTTGGATTGAAAAACCCGTCAGCCTCAATAACCGCAGTAAGCTCATTTATCTCTGCTAATTGATTGTGGTCAATCTTTTCTGAAATTCTCTGAATGTTTTGTTTATTAGTGTCTTCAACACGGTTATTTAAAATCGGTGGGTTAGCAGCAGACTTGTTTGTAGTTTCTACTTCTGTTGAGCTATCATTAACAGTTTCAGGGATTTCCTGAATGTCCTCAAGAATTGCATCTTTATCAGTAACATTGAAAGACTGGATGAGGTTCAGTGACTGCTGATAATATTCAACCCATCCACCTTGCTGATAAAGAGCAGCAGCTTTCTCTAAATCCTCAATGGCTCCTAGTTTATCACCTAATTGATAGCGGGCAAGACCACGGTATTCGTATACGTCAGGATATTTATCAGCAATCTTAATCGCATGGTTGTAATCTTCAATAGCTCTTTGATAATTTCTCAATTCATTGTAAGCATTGCCTCGGTTAATATAGTCAACAGCATTGTTATAATCATTTTTATAAAAAGAAATTTCTTTACTGTAATCCTCAATCGCTCCCTCATAATCTCCCAGATTATAGCGAGCATTTCCGCGATTGTTGTAGGTTGAGCAGTATCTAATCCGACTAGGATCTTTTTGAATTGCTGTGTTGTAATCCTTAATGGCTCCTTGATAATCTCCTAAATTAGCGCGTGCATAGCCAAGGTCACTGTATAACTCAGCCCAATTGTAATAACCACAAAAATTACTAGGTGTTAGCTGAATTGCCTGTTCGTAATCCTTAATAGCCCCCTCATAATCTCCCAATTCACTACGGGCTTGACCCCGTTGATAGTAAGCAGAGGGATAGTCAGGGTCAAGCTGAATTGACCTATCAGCATCTTCAAATGCTCCTTGGTAATTGCTCTGCTGGTAGTGCAATTCTGCTCGTAAATAATATGCAGAAGCATAGTTTGGATCTAGCTCAATCGCCTTGTTGTAATCCTCTATTGCTCCTTTATAATTTCTCAAGTTTCTGCGTTCCTGACCTCGCATACAATAAGCACTATCATCATTTGGATTTATGCAAATTGCTTGAGTATAATCCTCTATTGCTCCTTGATAGTCCCTTAGTAAATTACGAACGCTAGCTCGTTCTTTATAAGCATTAGCATCATTTCTATTTACCCGGATTTCTCTAGTCCAATATGTAAAATCGCATTGTAATCTATTTTCATGACTCAAATCGTTTGGCAAAGCTTGATTATAATCTTCCATATTTCTTTAAAAGCGAAGTTTTAAGATGTTATTTAAAATGGCTTTTTCAACAAAATGCAAATCTGTTGTTTGAGCTTAACAATCGCATCCACAGTAGTAACTGGGCTGTGGTGTATGGGACGGTCTATCCATAGGATTCCCACAATCCAAGCAACTCTTAACAAATAGGCGGCGAAGCGGAGTGTCTGCCGCTGCCTGCAACAATCTGGGTAGCTCAACGAGTGGATTTGTGGCAGTGGCAGACACCGACTATTTGAGCGAAGCGGTTAAGAGTTGCGCCATCAGCTAGAGAGACATCCCTTTACCCTGTCTTCTTTCTTGTCGAAGAGCCTCTTCTCTTATTTCTTGCAATACACGCTCTGCTTTTTGCCAAAGCTGAATATCTTCTCTTTCTACTGACCCAATAGAAATCGGGGAATACTCAAGCTCACCTGACTGGTTTCGGTTGACTGCCACTCGAAAAATCTCACCTCGTTCATCATGGGTAAAGACCAGTTCTCTCCCCTGTTTCTCCAGAGTGGCACGTTTGAATCTAAGGCTATTTGAGCCAGTTTCTCTTAATTGCCAGTTGATTAATTCAACAGCAATAGGCACAGCCATCGCTAAGAATTCCGATTCTTTATGCTGCTTTTCATCGAGTGACTGTTCTGGTTCTGACTTTTGAGTTGCCAGTTGATTGCTAGCGATAAGTACTAATTCTCTGGCTTCATCTTGTGTCCATCCGGCTGGACTGGCAAAGATAATTTCTTCAACATCTTGGGGTGACTTATTATCTAATAGCGCCCGTATAGCAATTTCTTTATCTCGGTCAGTCACTAATAAGTTTTGCAAGTCTGCGCTGTAATACTGATATAACTCGGCTGAAAGATTATCTTTTAACTTTGGTTCATCTGTGGTTATAGTTGGAGTTTGATTAAGAGCAATTGCGTCTACTGTTGTTTGCGATCTATGCAGTTGCTCCAAATAAACAATCGCTGCTTCCAGGTCGTCGAATATGGTTCTTCCGGCTGATAGCTGCTGCTGATTTTGAGAAAGTTGTTGTGTTAATTCTAATACTGTTTGGGTTAAAGCAGACTCGATAGCTGATTGCTCAATATAATCAAAGATTGATGAAATAGCTTTGTTTTCTGCGTGAGATTGCAACTCAGCCGTAACTGCTTCATCAAAGTCACTGAATGTAGTTTTAGCTGCAACTAGTTGTTGATGATATTGAGAAACTTGCTCTGTTAACCCTAATACTGCTTGGCTTAAAGCTGACTCGATAGCTGATTGCTCAATATAATCAAAGATTGATGAAATGGCTTTCTGATCTGCATGGGATTGCAACTCAGCCGTCAATGCTTCATCAAAGTCATTGAATGTAGTTTTATCTTTAACTAGTTGCTCTTTGTATTGAGACAGTTGCTCTGTTAATCCTAATACTGTTTCAGTTAAAGCTGACTCGATAGTTGATTGCTCAATATAATCAAAGATTGATAAAATAGCTCTCTTCTCTGCATGAGATTGTAACTCAGCCGTCAATGCTGTTTCAAAGTCATTGAATGTAGTTTTCGCTTCAAGTAGCTGCTGATGATATTGAGAAACTTGCTGTGTTAATCCTAATACTGCTTGGCTTAAAGCTGACTCGATAGCTGATTGCTCAATATAATCAAAGATTGATAAAATGGCTTTCTGATCTGCATGGGATTGCAACTCAGCCGTAAATGCTTCATCAAAGTCATTGAATGTAGTTTTATCTTTAACTAGTTGCTGCCGATATTGAGATAGTTGCTCTGTTAATCTTAATACTGTTTCAGTTAAAGCTGACTCGATAGCTGATTGCTCAATATAATCAGAGATTGACAAAATTGCTTTCTTCTCTGCGTGGGATTGCAACTCAGCCGTAAATGCTTCATCAAAGTCATTGAATGCAGTTTTAGCTCGAAAGAGTTGTTGCCGATAAATAGATAGTTGTTCTGTTAATTGTGGCAACGTTTCAGCCAAGGCATCATCAACTACTGACTGTTCAATAAAGTCAGAGATTGCATCCACTGCTCTTTGTGATGATAGTCGTTGCTCTTTATTAACAATCGCGGCTCCCAGGTCGTCAAATGCGGTTTTTTCTGCTTCTTGCTGCTGCTGATACGCGGACAGTTGTTCTGTTAATTGTGGTAAAGTTTCAACCAAGGCATCATCAACTACTGACTGTTCGATAAAGTCAGCGATTATATTTATAAATCTTTGGCTCTCCACTGCTTGCTCTTTAGGATTCTTCAACAGATTCTCAATAAGCTCATCATCCCGTTGGGGCTGGTAGTCAATCCCCTTATGTTTTTGTAAACCTGGGAATGTGTAGGCAGGCCCCAAAGATGTGCCGCTAAATTTCTGGTCATTCCAAGAGTACGAAATGCCCTTACTTTTACCGTTGCGTGTTAAGCCATGACGAACTTCTACACCTTGTAGTTGCAACCGCTCAACCAGTTGGGGCATAGTTAGTTTATCTATTGTGGCGCGGTCGATTAGTTCCTGGAGTTGTTGCTTAATAGGGCGTTCTTGTGGTGTAAGGCGCTCACCATTGATATATTCAGAGTGTTCTCTTTCTAGCCGTTTTTGTTGTCCAATACTGGGATTACGCGATAATTTCTCATGACTGCTCTGGGTTTGTTGTAAACCATAATCTCGTTCTAGCTGCCGAATAATGGTTTCGCTACGCTTGTAATCCCAGCTATCATGTACAATCTTCCCGTTATCTAACCGAATGCGGCTGGCGCAGATATGGATATGGTCATGCTCTGTGTTGCTATGTCTGTAAACAACGTACTGGTTACTGTCAAAGCCCATCTCTTCGAGATAGCGGTTAGCAAGTTCGTTCCAGGTTGGTTCGTCTAGTCGCTCGTTGTCTGGTAGTGATAATGATGCGTGATACACTACACGGTCAGCTTCTGGGTTTAGTTGTCGGGAAATTTTGAATTCTCTGGCCAGGGCACGGGCGTTATTGCCGCCCATATTGCCACCAATGAGTTTGGCATCTTTCTGAGACTCCAAATAATTCAGCAGTCCGCGAAACCCTCGCCCTTTAGTCTGGTTGCCAATCATCTGTTTCCTCGTCCGATTCTTCGATGAAGGTATTGGCTATTTCCCGTTGGCAGTGTCGTAGCAGTTCTAGTAACTCTTGTAGAAGTTCTGGTGATGCTGGCGGTGGCAACTGCATTTTAATGGCGGTATTGGTGGCTTTGGCCAGTTGGTTGATGTTGTTGCCGATGCGCGACAGTTCCAGGTATGTGTCTAGTGTAACTCTGCCCAGTCGCGGCGGTGGTGGTGGGATTGGTCGCAGTAACATACATCGTCTTGTCAATTCTCCCAAGCTCAAGCCCGTATCTTCTGCTTTAGAGCGAATCATCTCATATTCAATCGGGCTGAATCGCGCTTGCAACATTTTGGTGCGGACGAGTGACTGAGAAGAAGCTTTGGGCATAAGTAAAACTTGAGTTGATGCAGTTTTTGAGGGGGTTTCCAAAGTGGGGATACTTCCCCCTTTGGCAAGCCTGCCGAGTCGAGCTTTAGCGAGACAGCACGCAGTGCTAGGCATGGCTTGCTCTGAACCAGTTTTTGGGGGAGGCAGAAGGACTAGGGGTACAACCCACTAGGGGACAAAGCGCGTAATCTCTGGATACCACAACCATGATATTACTAAGGAGTTAATGTAAATTACACTGTGTCAATTATTCGTGATAAGTCTGTGATTTATATTTGATTAACTGTTCGTGAGTTATCTTACACGCTATGAGTAATCAATGTTCAACCAATTACGTTAATATCTATTGCTGTTTCTTAACCAATTGTTGCATTGATAATTACCTGTCTTTAGATAGATGCTGCATATTCAAGTAAAGTTTTAAACATAAACATTAGTTTGATTTTTACTCTTGTGGCTAAAGACAATATTCCTAAGTCGAAGATTCCAGACGCTCTTGATGCTCTACGCGCTTTGGGTGCTAAAGAATTAGATGATATCCCAGCACGAGCAGCTATTAAAAAGATGCGCCGTCAAATTGAGCGGGTGCTTCGTCTCGGATATAGCTACGAGGAAGTGTCTAAAACTTTAGCCCCTTTGGATATCAACATCAGCCCTGAACGTATCCGTTATTTACTTAACGATATTCGTCGGTCTACACGCAAAAAGTCAGTTACTACTCCAAGTCTTGAGAATACTAGTACACCAGTTATTGATGAGCCGGCAGTTAGTGAGGATTCGACTTCTGAGCAAAGCACTAATCAGTCTGTTCAAAAATCAGAACCAGAATCAAAACCAGAATCAAAACCAGCTTCTTCAAAATCAACAACTACTAAAACTCCTAAAACGGCTAAAAAGACCTCTGATGCTAAGGCTCTAGAGAATCAAAATTCCTCTCGCCTTGCTTTTGTGCCTGAAATAATAAACGACGAGGATTTGTAGATGGTAGTCAAACCTAAACAATCGGATGACCAAGTTCAGGAACAAAAGGCAACTGAACAGCCAAAAAATCTTGGGCGCTTGGTGTTGGTGACTGGTGATAAGGGCGGGACTGGTAAAAGTGTCATGGCTAGAATCCTACTCGACATTTACCGCCACAGAAATATTAACTGCATCGCTTACGAGTGTGACCAGTCTAATCCTCAGCTTTATCGTCATTACAACAAAGTCGCTCCTGGCGTGCAAACGCTCAAACTAAATCAGCGCGGTGGTGCTGATGCTTTGCAGGATGATTTAAAACGTTTATCTCCTCAAGTTTCCCTTGTGGATCTGCCTGCTGGGGCTGCTGAGTATTTTGAGTCAGTCGCTAAGGATATTTTTCTGTTTCAAAATGCCCAGCGTTTGGGTTATCGCATCACTATGGTGTCGGTGCTGGGTCGGGTTAAAGATAGTCTGTTGCAGTTAAAACGGCTGGTGGATTTCTGCGGCGACAAAGTTGATTATGTAGTTGTGAAAAATCTTTACTGGGGTGATGAACACAAGTTTACTCGCTACAACAATTCTAAGATGAAGCAGGCTGTAGAAGCATTGGGGGCAATTGAACTGTTATTGCCTGAGTTGTATGACGATATTTTTGACCTCGTTGACTCCAAGGATCTAACATTCAGGGAGGCGTTAGAGCATGAGGATTTTAGTTTGAGTAATCAATCGAGAGTTTATGGCTGGATTGATGCGGTTGAGACTGAGTTTTCTAAGGCGGCTGTACAGTTGGGGTTAGAGTAATGGCTGTAAGTAATGGTAATGGCAATGGTACGGTATCTCATTTAGATAGGTTGCTGTCAGAAAAGCCACCGGAATTTCAAGCGAAAGTGTTGCGGTTTGCTTTAGATTCTGGAATGAAACAAGATGACCCAGCATTTCGACTGGTGCAGTACATTGGATATTTGGCGCAACTAACAGAAACTGCTCCGAATGATTGGAAGTTATTATTTGAAAATTTACAAGATGAGTTAAACCAATGGAGTCAACTGACGGCGGAGCAATTGAAGGTTCAAGCCGACCACACGGAGAACATCAAAAATCTGGCGACCAGCTGCAATCAGCTAGGGACAGCCTTGAGCGCATTAAATCTAACATCTCAGCAACAACTCAAGCAATTGACGAGCTTAACCAAACTCTCCGAGAATTTGAACAATATCTCCCCCAGGCAACCAGAGACATTGAGCAAACCGTTGCAAGAACAATTGAACGAGATTCAGACGGGAATATCTCTATTGAACCAAAAAGACGTGGAATCAGTCGTTAAAGGTTGGACTAGAGCTATTAGAATCTGGCTTGTCTCTCCGATCTCATTTTTTATTCTGTTTTGGTTTTATTCACACATGACCCCAATCCCTACTCCTATTGAAACTACTGAGTCTCTACAGAAGATTTTGCAGAATACTGATTGGAGTAATGCCAAGCTTCAACGGGTTGAGAAAAAGTTGGGGACAGATCCAAACCGAAGACGACGATAAAATTTGCTGTTGAAAACGCAATTTAAAAAAACTGGTCTGCATTACACGTTTTAGCCCAAACGTTGAATGCTGCATGAACTATGAGCCTAAAAAATAAGCTAACTAGAGATTTCTTCCATTAATTGCGTAATTTAGAACAAAAACCATGTACTAATAGTAGAATAAAACGTTAACCTTACGAGGTAGTAAATGGAGCCATTAACTGCTGGTACGTTGATGCTTGCTTTCGTAGGAAGTAAACTCATTGATTGGTCAATTGGCAAAGCTTTTGATGCAGCTTATGACACAGCCAAGCAAGTTCTGGCAAAGAAATCTCCTGAAACGGCAGAGGCTTTAGCAGCCGCAGCAGAACAAGCTTCATTACCCGCCGCAGAGCGAAAAAATATTGGTGTTGCTGTTTTGGTAGATAAAGTAGAAAAAGTAGCGCAGGCAGATCCGGAGATTAAAGATGCAGTGGAAGCGTTAGGAAATCAAGCCTACGCCTCTGCACAAGATAATCCTGCTCTGGCAAAGGCTATTCAAGAGTTAACACAAACCATTAAAGCTCAAAAACCACCCAGCCAGAACCCAGCCAAAATAGCGGAAACAATCGGAATTAACGAACAGAATATTTCAGGTGGTGAGGTTGTTCAGCATTTTGGTTCAGGTAATATCCAAATTTGACTACAGTCGCCCGAACGGGAACGGGTAAAGTTAAATCCCCCACAAAATATTCCTCCTAGTAGCACAGATAAATTTGTCGGACGAGAAAGAGAATTAGAACGCCTCCAACAACAGTTACAATCCAATCATGCGGTGGTAATTGCTGCTGTGGAAGGGATGGGGGGAGTTGGTAAAACCGAATTAGCAATCCAATATTCACTACTAAATTTGCAGTTGCACAGCTACCCTGGCGGTATCTGCTGGTTAAGAGCTAGAGAGTCAGATATTGGGTTACAAATATTACAATTTGCTACAATAGACTTGGGTAAAAAGCCGCCAGAAGATTTGGAGTTACTAGAACGAGTACGTTGGTGCTGGCAACATTGGCGGCAGGGGAATACGCTAATAGTCCTTGATGATGTTAATAGTTACAGTCACATTGAACCGTATCTACCACCCCAACCATCTCAATTTCAGGTACTAATTACTACACGCCTAAAGCTAGATTTACTTAGTTCTCTGTTTTTGAAAGTTTTATCAGAAACAGACGCACTCTTGTTACTAGCTCAATCAATTGGAGAAGCAAAGCAAAACCAAGAATTAGCACAAGCCCAAGAAATTTGTCAGCGTTTAGGCTATTTGCCCTTAGCTTTGCAATTAGTCGGTAGGTATGTAAAGAGACACAAGATATCATTAGCTGAAATACTGCGACGCTTAGAGGAAAAAGGATTAGCTCATCCTTCGTTAGTTGTGAAAGAAAATGACCCCACTTGGAATTCAAATGTCAAACTTGGAGTAGCGGCGGCTTTTGAATTAAGTTGGGAACAATTAAGTAATGATGCTCAACAGTTAGGTTGTTTAGTAAGCTTATTTGCTTTAGCTCCGATTCCTTGGTCGTTGGTGAAACGTGCCGCTCCAGAGGAAGACCAAGAAGAATTAGAAGATGCCAGAGTTGAATTAGAAAATTTGCATTTGCTACAAGGTGAAAAAACTTATGAATTACATCAGCTAATTCGTGAATTTCTGAGAGACAAGCAAAAAAACTTAGCTACTGCGTCAGAGCAAAAGTCTCATTTCTGCCAAACAATGGTAGAAGTGGCAAAGGAAATTCCCTCTTCACCTACTCAAAAATTCATTAGTTCAGTCAAAGATGATATGCCACATTTAGCAGAGGTGGGACAAAATTTGATTGATGCAGTCACTGATGAAAACTTAATTTGGGTTTTTTATGGCTTAGATAGATTTTACTCTGGACAGGGTTTATATACTCTAGCAGAACCTTGGGATGAGCTATGTGTATCAGTAGTAAAACATCGCTTGGGAGAAGAACATCCCAATGTCGCTACCAGTTACAACAACCTGGCTTTACTCTACTATTCCCAAGGGCGGTACAGCAAAGCCGAACCACTGTATCTAAAAGCTTTGGAACTCAGGCAACGGCTGTTGGGAGAAGAACATCCCGATGTCGCCACCAGTTACAACAACCTGGCTGTACTCTACCATTCCCAAAGACAGTACAGCAAAGCCGAACCACTGTATCTAAAAGCTTTGGAACTTTGGCAACGGCTGTTGGGAGAAGAACATCCCGATGTCGCTATTAGTTACAACAACCTGGGTGGGCTTTACCATTCCCAAAGACAATACAGCAAAGCCGAACCACTGTATCTAAAAGCTTTGGAACTTTGGCAACGGCTGCTGGGAGAAGAACATCCCGATGTCGCCACTAGTTACCACAACCTGGCTTTACTCTACTATTCCCAAGGACAGTACAGCAAAGCCGAACCACTGTATCTAAAAGCTTTGGAACTCAGGCAACGACTGCTGGGAGAAGAAAATCGCAATGTCGCTACCAGTTACAACAACCTGGCTTTACTCTACTATTCCCAAGGACAGTACAACAAAGCCAAACCATTGTATCTAAAAGCTTTATTACTCAGGCAGCGGCTGCTGGGAGAAGAACATCCTGATATCGCTACCAGTTACCACAACCTGGCTTTACTCTACTATTCCCAAGGACAGTACAACAAAGCCAAACCATTGTATCTAAAAGCTTTATTACTCAGGCAGCGGCTGCTGGGAGAAGAACATCCTGATGTCGCCACCAGTTACCACAACCTGGCTTTACTCTACTATTCCCAAGGACAGTACAGCGAAGCCGAACCACTGTATCTAAAAGCTTTGAAAATTGCTGAACTTAGCTTAGGGGTAAATCATCCCAGCACAGCCACTATCCGTAAAAATCGGAAATACTTGTGCAATAATTGCCTTTAAAGCTAGTGTAAGAGAGCGATTTTTTGCGGAGAAGATAGGTGACAATTAAGCTGGGATTTTAAGCGTTAATCATCCCAAAACCTTGAAACTTTGTAGACGCAAGTTTGGTGTAACGAACAGTGTGCTGAATATTGTTATGGCTTCTCGTAGTAATCCACTTCGTGTCAACTTAGTTTTTGCAAACCTGATTCGTGGCAATCTAGGTGGTGCCTTTCGGATTCTTAAAAATTTGATTCGTGCCAATCTGATCTATGCCGATCTGCACCAAACCAACCTCAGCAGTGCTAACCTCAGCAGTGCCAACCTCAGCAGTGCCAACCTCAGCAGTGCCAACCTCAGCAATGCCAACCTCAGCAGTGCTAACCTCAGCAGTGCCAACCTCAGTAGTGCCGACCTCAGTAGTGCCGACCTCAGTAGTGCCGACCTCAGTAGTGCCAACCTCAAGAATGCTAACCTCAAGAATGCTAACCTCAAGAATGCTAACCTCAGTAGTGCCTATCTCTATGGTGTAATTTTCAACAAAAACACACAGATTGCTGTTAAATGGCGTTTGGTTTGGAAAATTGTTAATCAGGGAGTCAAAGATGGAGATTTAAGTAATACAGACCTCAGTGGTGTCAACCTCAGTGGTGTCAACCTAAGTGGTGTCAACCTAAGTAGTGCCAACCTCAGCGGTACCAACCTCAGTGGTGTCAAGCTTTACCGTGCCAACCTCAATAGTGCCAACCTCAATAGTGCCAACCTCAATAGTGCCAACCTCAGTAGTGCCAACCTCAGTAGTGCCAACCTCAGCAGTGCCAACCTCAGCAGTGCCAACCTCAGTAGTGCCGACCTCAGTAGTGCCGACCTCAAGAATGCTAACCTCAAGAATGCTAACCTCAAGAATGCTAACCTCAAGAATGCTAACCTCAGTAGTGCCTATCTCTATGGTGTAATTTTCAACAAAAATACACAGATTGCTGTTAAATGGCGTTTGGTTTGGGAAATTGTTAATCAGGAAGTCAAAGATCGAGATTTAAGTAATACAGACCTCAGTGGTGTCAACCTCAGTGGTGTCAACCTCAGTGGTATCAACCTCAGCGGTACCAACCTCAGCGGTACCAACCTCAGTGGTGTCAACCTTTACCGTGCCAACCTCAATAGTACCAATCTCAGTAGTGCCAACCTCAGCGGTACCAACCTCAGTAGTGCCAACCTCAGTAGTGCCAATCTCAGCAGTGCCAACCTCAGTATTGTCAACCTTCAGGATACTGATCTTTCAGGTGCTGATCTCCGCGATGCTTATCTTTCAGGTACTGACCTCCATCGTGCCAACCTCAGCAGAGCCAACCTCAGCAATGCCAACCTTCGCGATGCCAACCTTCGCGATGCCAACCTTCGCGATGCCAACCTCAGAACTACTGACCTCGGTAGTGCCTATCTGTATGGTGTAATTTTTAACGAAAAGACACAAATTGGTAGCAAATGGCGTTTGGTTTGGGAGATTGTTAATCAGGGAGCCAAAGGTCGAGATTTAAGTAATGCCGACCTCAGCAGTTCCAACCTCAGCAGTTCCAACTTCCGCGATGCCAATCTCAGCAGTGCTAACCTCAACGGTGCTAACCTCCGCAGTGCCGACCTTCGCGGTGCCGACCTCCGCGGTGCCGACCTCCGCGGTGCTAAACTTTACGGTGTAATTTTTAACGAAAAGACGCAAATTGGTAGCAAATGGCATTTGGTTTGGGAGATTGTTAATCAGGGAGCCAAAGGTCAAGATTTAAGTAATGTCGACCTCAGCGGTGCAGACCTCAGCGGTGCAGACCTCAGCGGTGCAGACCTCAGCGGTGCTAACCTCAGCGGTGCTAATCTCAGCGGTGCTAATCTCGGCGGTACTAATCTTAGTGATGCCGACCTCCGCAGTGCTAACCTCAGCGGTGCCTATCTTTACAGTGCTAACCTCAGCGGTGCCGACCTCAGAGGTGCCTATCTCTATGGTGTAATTTTTAACGAAAAGACGCAAATTGGTAGCAAATGGCATTTGGTTTGGGAGATTGTTAATCAGGGAGCCGAAGGTCGAGATTTAAGTAATGTCGACCTCAGCGGTGCAGACCTCAGCGGTGCTAACCTCAGCGGTGCAGACCTCAGCGGTGCAGACCTCAGCGGTGCTAACCTCAACGGTGCCAACCTCAACGGTGCCAACCTCAAGAATGCTAACCTCAATGGTGCTTATATTTACAGTGCCAACCTCAACGGTGCCAACCTCAACGGTGCCAACCTCAAGAATGCTAATCTTGAAAACACCTTATTTGATAGCAGTATAGGACTTAGAGATCGCATGAAGCATAACTTTTGAAGTTGTTCTACGTGTAATAGCTGGCGAAAACGCTATTAAAAACTTCGACTACGCAACAGCGATGCCCAGCATTGGCTCTCAAAAGGCTTTAAAGGTGAGGCTTTCAAGATGAAAGTAAGAAATGGCTTCACTCGTATTTCTTAATCAGCATGGTTCAAGTAACGTTTCTCTGACGATGCTTTTTAATCCCAGTCAGTTTGTGCTGACTGCGGTCGCACCATGTTCTTAAATTTTGTTAAGTGTGCATCAAACAGTAGTTGGATTGTGCATGTGGCCCCATCGCGGTTTTTAGCAAGGATAATCTCTGCAATTCCTTTCTCTTGCGTATTAGTATCGTAATATTCGTCACGATACAACATAATTACTTTGTCCGCGTCCTGCTCAATCCCGCCACTGTCACGTAAATCCGAGAGCATGGGGCGTTTGTTATTACGGTTTTCTACCGCTCTTGATAGTTGCGATAAACACATAACAGGGGTCTGTAACTTCATCGCTAAACGCTTGAGTCCGCGTGTGAGCTTTTCTATCTCATTGTTTCTGTTGCCCCCGCCGTTACCATCCATCAGTTGCAGATAATCCACAACGATTAACCCCAAATCACGGCGCTCTTGTGCCATGATTTTACGGCATTCAGATTCTATATAGCTCAGTGATGGGTCTGGGCGGTCATCAAGGTAAACAGGTAGCTCTGATAGTGTGCCGATGCCCTGTGATAGTGGTTCCCATTGTTTGTTAGAGATGCGCCCAGTTTTCAAATAGCCGCTTTCTATGCCTGCCTCACCTGAAAGCGCACGCATGGCAATCTGTAGCTTTGACATTTCCAGACTGAACACGACAACCGGAAACTGATAAGCTTGGGCTAGATGAAAAGCTATCTGAGCCGCAAACGCTGATTTCCCCATCGCCGGACGACCCGCAACGATAACTAAATCATTGCGGTTAAACCCGCAAGTCATTGCATCAAGATCATAAAAGCCCGTGGGAATCCCAGGTAATACTTTACCTTGGCTGCGGTCTTCAATATCCTGAAACAGATTAATCACCACTTCGGAAATGTGGCTGGCCCCCGCAGTGTCAGATGATCGCTGCAACTCATAGATAAAGTCCTGTAATTGTGAGAAGGCTTCCTCTAAGGGCGTTTCTTCATTGGATTTGTGCTGCAATTCGATTGCAAGGTTTCCCAGTCTACCTAGTTCCCGGCGCTTCCATTTTTCCACAACTAGACCTGCCAGCGCATCAATGTTAACTGCTGATACTGTTCTGTCAACCAGCGATGCTAACTTGTTTCGACCGCCGATAATTTCTAACAAACTATTATCAGCTAAATAATTCGTGATCATCAACAAGTCTGTGGGCAATTCTTGAGCATTAAGTCGAAGGGCTGCGTTGTAGATCCGACCATGAGCGCTGATATAGAAGTGATGCGGCTTCAAAATGTCGCGGACACGTTCTATGGCTGCTGGGTCAAGCAAGATGCCCCCAAGTATCGCCTCTTCAGATTCAATGCTCTGTGGTGGTAGCTTATTGGCTGTGGTGGCAAAAGGAATTACGTTGTCGTCACTGGCGTACATATTAATCTCTGATTTCGATTAGGTCTAAATTTTTACAGTCAGATACCCAAAACCCTGAAGAGAAGGGGCTTGGTCAATTAGGAATATCTACAAATCTTTCAGGAAACTTGGCGCTTGCCCATTCGTACCATTTGGCAGATACTTTATGCTTGCAAAACTTAGATAGTCCCTCTGACTGGAGCATACTGTAGTAGTGATCGTGCATCCGCGCCTCCCATCTGGGAAAATCATACTTCTTGCGCTGTTTCTCTACTTCTACGGGGTCATTAGCAAAGTTGTTAATTTTGCGCTCTAATATCCTACAACCCACTTTCCATTGCTCAAATAAGCAAAATATCTCTGTACTACCTTCATCTTTTTTAGAAAGCACTGTAGTCACGTATGGGGCAACGTTGTTAATGTCTTTGCCCTGCGATCGCTGATAGGTCTGATAGTAAAGCAGAAAATCCACTTCTTTAACTGGGTCATCACTGAAAACCAAGATTTGAGAATGATTCTCACGCGCCGCGCCGGAATTTAGATCCTCATGAGTGGATTTCTCGTTAGTTGCAGAGACTTTCTCAAAGTTAACAGCGTAGTGATTATCTGGAAGTGCTTTTTCTTGGTCAATTTCTTTGTTCCTCTTTTCCTCTTTTTTTTTCCCTCCATCGCTCTTAGAGGGATTGACTTTATTAGAGGTATTTAAGAGGGAATTACTTTCTAGCTCTGTCAGACCTACCCCCCTAGCTCTGTCAGACCTACCCCCTAGCTCTGTCAGACCTACCCCCCCGTTCTGAGAGACCTGGGTAAGGGTAGGTCTGTGTGAGCTATCCGTACAAAACTCTTTAATAATCGGTATAGGGTTTGACCAATTGCGTCTAGGCGCAACACGATAAATGCAAGTTGTACCGGGGCGAGACTCTTTGATAATCAAGCCATGTGTCGTTAAAGTCTTTAGCGATCGCTTGACCTGCGCTTCCGACATCCGACAACCTGCCGCCATGTTCTTATTGCTTTCAAAGGCTTCTCCCTTACCAGCACGTCTTACGATTCGGCTATATATACGAAATGAATATGGATCAAGCCCAAAATCGTCTAATTCTTTGTGGACAAAAATAAAATTAAAATCATCTCTGTCGTCATGTGCTACATAGCCATGCGCTTGTTCTACATTTCGAGAGTTCATCATGTTACATTCCGAAGTATTTGTAATATTTCGGATAACTCCCTTGCAACGCGAACGCAGAACTGCTTATCATAGAGTCAGCGATCGCGGTTCCGAAAAGTCCTACCACAGACAATTTCGTTTCGGAGTTACCGCTTGTGTACAGCCAAATAATCAAGAAACCCGCTTAGATTCCCGTCCGAGCGGGTTTCTTGATTGGAACACGGGGCAAACATTTGGCTAACTGTCTGCCCTTTGGCTCTCTCATATCCTTGCCCTGTGGCTTTTGGATATTACACCCAGTTTCACGCCTTACTGGGACGGCGTTTTTGCCTATCCAGGCTCCATTGCTCTCCCGCTTCAGTCTCCACATCCGCAAGTTCGCATAATCAACCCCGTAGGCGGGGCAACTGTATATATATATATTGTTTTAAGCGCTCGTCTATATCGTTTAGCCGCTCTGTTATGTCCTGTGGCTGGTCGGTGTTGATCATTTATCCTCCTTGTCTTCTTTAATTTCTTCTGGTGGAACCCAGTAAATTAACTCGCTGGGCTGGACACGGTAAAAATCGCAGATTTTGTTTAAAGCTGTAACTTGTGGTATCCAATCAGGATTATCGTATAAGTTGTAAGCGGTACTGGGTGCTATGCCCGTATCTTTTTGAAAGCGATAGCGAGTAATCCCCAAACCGTCTACAAATTTCTTGACTTGGTTCCTTATAGGCATTCAGTAACAATAAACGGTTATCAATACAACCATTTATCATTGCTAATTTCCAACCGTTAGTAAATGCCAATCGATTTATATTAATGAGCGCTTGACATTAATGAGCGGTTGTAGTTAATATCATAGTGTCCGGGTTATCGATACGTCAATAGCCCGGACACAGTTATCTAGCTATAAACACAGATTATCTGTATTGCGTCCGCTCTATATCTGCGGTCGTGGTAATTGTGCGTGGGAGCATCACAAGCGAGGATTCATGCATATCAATTTACGCAATTTAGAAGCAATCAACGAACTACCCCTTCAGAGAACAATGCTTAATCAAAATCAATTACGAAGGTTAGAAGCAATAGATCGCTGGCTCATAGAAATCCGAGATTCGGAGGAATTCAAACAACTAGAATACTCCCCAGATGTGATGCTAGGGGATGCAATACAAGCAGTGGGCGAACTACTTGACGAACACGATCATTGTGATTCCAAGCCCTTGAATTTTACTAATTCAGAGTGGCATTCATATCTAGAACAAAAGCCAGTAATGCACATTCGCCGCGTGAAGACTTGGCGTGAAAAGATTAACTCATTCATACTCGATGCAGCATCAGAAGTAGCAATTCTGAGCTTGGTAACTACTAGTTTTATGGTTGTTGGTACTATCTTTTGTCACGGCGTTGACCGCATTGAAGAAAGTAGAGGCGAGGAATATGAACCCACATGGATCTACAACGCCAAGATTTTTGAAGGAAGCGCCATCGCCTCTATCGCCGTCTTCCTGGGTGCAAGCTTAACAGGCGCGTGTGTCGCGGGAGATAAAAATGATGATTGATAAAGAGCTTGTAGGATGCGTCACGCTATTGAGCCAGAGCAAAACTTACTTCATTGATGGAACGCTGTACAGATATTTAACAAGCAGTGACAGTATCAACCACACACAATATTATTTCCGTCCTTTACCGCGTCAGTCTAAGAGTGCTGACTTAAAGCTCAATCGTGACAAAGTACTAAGGCGCTGCTACGAAGTGCCGAGCTTATATAAACAGCACACAGCAGAGATAACGAAGAACTCAATACAGTTGAGTTTGTTCTAACCATTGGTAACAGATACTACCGCGCATCGTGGACAAAGGCTTTGACACAAGCGCGTCAACTAGTCCAAAAGGGGCGCTTTTACCGGGGTAAAAGGAATTTTGTCAATATATCAGAAACTCTGGCAAGCCTTGTTATTGCGTGATTATAGCCGACGAAAAAAAGACAAAGGCAATTTTTCAGAGTTATTTTTCAGGGTTATTGATAGGTTTCAGCTAGCGGGTCGTATCAAATACCCCTTTTCAGCTAATTACATACATCAAATACCTTGGATGCATTCGGAATACGCATCGATTTTATACACACCTAAGTAATACTTTGGGGGTAATGTGGCAACGAAACAGTATATCGCTAAGTATCATCAGCTAAAACAAATTTACGAGCGTGAGTTAGGAAAAGAGATTGCTGATATCACTTGGTATCGAGTGGTGGCTACTTTGAAACAGCATTTTAATTTCAACGTGCTGGGTAGCGACGCGAATAAGATAGTTGAGACATTCGCCGGATTTAAACGGCGCTACGGCAGCTTTACAGGTCGGGGTGAGGGGTTTAGTGAACGCTGGCAAGCATTCAGACATTTCTATGAAATGGATGCTCAATATCAGGGTGGAGAGTTCTTAAAGCTTCTTGCAGAGCATCTAAAAATCAACCTTGACGATGTACCACGCAGCACTCGTTACTACTGGTTTGAGAAAGCCGGGCTATCTTTCAGCGCTGAAAATATTTACCACTGCAAGGATTTAGCCCTTGTTGCGTTTATTGCTGCTAAATGGGCAATCAACAGACGACCGCAACCGATAAAATCCGCAACGATCTCAGTTTTAACACTAGCCCTTTAAGGAGCAATCATCATGTCTGACAAGTTTACTAACAATGTCCGCGCTCGTTTGTACAAACAGGGTTATCAAGGATTTACCAAAGACGATTACACAACAGCAGCGATCGCTGTAGAGTGCGATGACCTTGACAATCCCACCAAAGAGCAATTGAGCCAAGCCGTTGACTATCTCAAAGTCAAATCGACAAGCCAATTATCTGTAACTGATGAACCCGTTGAAGAAACCTTTCTTGTAGGCGTAGAAGATGCACAGCCTGAAGTTGAATCTAATCAGCTTACAGTTGCCGAACCAGAAAATCAGATTGTGCTGACAGACCTTGAAAAGCAATCCCTCGTTGCAGATATTGCACAGGGAGCGGGAATTGAACTAAAAGCGGCGGATGTGAAACAGATTACAGTGTCCATTGCTTCCACCTTCGCATCTAGAAAGGAGTTGAACGAGGCGATTTTTAACGCCCTCGTCCACTTTGCAAGGGAATTTAAGAATCAAGAAGTATCCAAAATCCGACGCAAAGCCGACGAAATCAGGCAGACACTCGCAGAAATGGATGATGTTGCAGGCAGTGAACTGACCCAGATTAAACAGGCGATGGAGGCCACCGCCCTGGACTACAAAAGCCAGTTTGCAGACCTCGCGTTATCTTTCGCCGGAATCATCGATTAAGCCCGGAGGCAAGCTCACTTACAAACATCTGTTAATTGGGCTTGTGGGGATACCGTTGCTCATTGCACTGCTGGCCCCCCTCTCTCAATGGTTTATCAAAGAATGTTGCACATACAGGAGTCAAAAACGTGAAGCATATCAAGAATATCGTTGGTAAGCACGGTAAAAAGCTGAAGGCAAGGGCTGAGAAATTAGGCGTTGCAGACAGCTTAATCATGGGTTGCATCAATGGCGACGATGCAGCGCTGACCAAAGTAGGGGAAATGGGTAACGAGGGTGAGCGCATCTTAACCATCATGCCCTACATCACAGATAATCTATCCGCGTTTATCAAAGGTACTGAGGAATATAACAAAGGACTTGCAGAGATTTACAAGCAAGCTGGTGCGTCTGGTATTGCTCTCGACAAAGCTAATGCCGATTTAACGATCGCAAATTTAAAGTACGGTCATGAGCGCTCAGAAATCGGATTGAAGCTGGCCAGCGACCGCACACTAGAGAATCAGCGCTACAGAGAAAGCATCGACCTAGTTAAGCTCAAGGCTTACATCGACTATCACATGAGTAAGGTTGACCATCTAGCGGCTGCTAAATCGCAGTTAGCCCGACCTGTAAAGGCACAGTTAGACGCTGACAGAACTTATGAGATGGAGAAAGCCAAACACCTTCTAACCTATGGTGAAAGCTCAGACCTTGATTTAGTGCCTCGTAAGTCATTTACAACTAACAAATTAGTGCAAGCGTTCCGTACTGCTGTTTCTACGATTTTCGAGTAATCAGCATAGTTAAATCCCCTACCAAGTAAGCACTCAGTAGGGGAAATCAAAGTTAGTGATGACAACAATGTTAGATGAACTTGACACCGAATTGCAAGACGGGGACACTGAACAATCACGCTTCTATCAAGACTTTCCTGATACTGCGTTTACCCAGGATGAACAAGAAGCTATTAAAAGATTCAAGTCCAAGGAAATTGAAAAACTTAATCGTAGTCGCGCTGTCTTGAAAGGCATTGAATCCTGCGGCTGGGGTGTTACTTCCTATTGCTTGGCTAAGTATTTAGTAATAGCTACAGGCTCGGCGGGGCTAATGCCTGCGGTCGCTATTGTGTTAGGAATTAATCAAATAGTCAATCGTGATTTGTTGGAGTTCACCGTAAACAAGTCTCCTGAAGGATGGGTTTTTACGGACATGGACAAGGCAATTAAATTTCTCTTTCAAACAATATTCGGATGCTTTATTTTGTGGACTGCCATCGGTGATTTCTACACCACAATGCAGAACTCACACAAGACTTACGACAACATCAAAGCGACTGTAGAAGATTTTAACCGTCTGCCAGAATCAGACAAAACTATCGTGTTTGTGGTGGGTGCATTAGTGGCAGGTGGTGTTGTTTACGGCATCCACAAATCCAAGTCATGAAAGCTCAATCCCTACTAAAAGTTGGTGCTATCACAGCTTTACTTTTAGGGCTGGCGAGTGCTTATTACTACGGGCAGACACCGCACCCTTATCAGTTTACTGAAGTGCGATTTTGTCCGGTAACAGCTAATAAACGCACAATTAAGCATTATAAATTACCTGCAAAATCACAATCGGCACTTGATAATAAATACTGCCGTTTCAAGTACAGATTGCTCACAGAAGTATGGAAGTCACGACAGTTTAATGATGTTGTGTCTCTCCCTGATGGTGCTTTCATTACGTCAGATTTGGCTCCATCGTCCAATCCTAGCCTGTGGTTATTAGTCGCACCCGCTTTTGTTTGGATGGGTTATTACTGCTGGGCTGCCAAAGATGAGATTGATAACGAGTCAAGTTTTCAACGTTTGGAGTCCTTCAAAACATCCATCAAGCGCCAAGGTTTAATTACTAGGACTGAGCGCGATTTGCAGTCATACGAATCAGGACGGATATCAGACAAGCATAAGAAGGACATCGACAGACGCGCTGATAATTTGTTAGTCCAAGAACGATATATCTCCTTAGAGGAATTGCAGCAACAGTACCAGCGTCAATCAGAGCTTGAAGATTTACAGTTTGATAATACTAAAAAACAGTTCGCTGTCGCTGACTCCGTAGCTGACAAATCCATTGCTGAAAATAGAAGAGATAAGCGCAAGGCGGACGCAGAAAACATCAATCCCAGTAGTGAAGCATCTCAGGCTCCACAAGGCACGAGCGCCCAAGAATTAGTTCAACTTTTGAAAAATCATGAGGGTGGCTGGCTATGGGATGTCATCGAATCAACAAAACCAGTTTGGGTGTTGGGAGGCCAAGGTAGTGGTAAAAGCAGTTTTGCTGCATCAATTGTTATGTGTAGGAAGGTGATTTTTGATTGGAATATTACATCAATCGTTGATGCTCATGGACATAAGAACAGAGCTAAATCTTGGAAGTTGTTGATACCTTTAGAGCCAGAATTAATCGGCGAACGCAACGATTATTTAGCTATTGGTGAGGCAATGAATGAAGCTGTTCAACGTTGGAGTGACCGCACAGAAAACGACAGACCCATTCAAACACTTTGGGATGAATTAACACAACTTTCTCTGCAAGATGATTGTAAAGAATCAGTCAAAAAATTTGTGAGACATTCACTTACTGACGTTCGCAAGGCTGCCGAATATCTAGTTTGTATTTCTCATGCTTTTACTAATGCCGCCAGTGGCAATGCTGAGGGTTTTAATGATTTAAGGCAAAGCGAAACTATCCAAATCAAGCGCAAGTCAAAGAACGGTCGCGTACCTCTAAACCATGCTGAAATTAGTGGTCTTTATGATGACGACGGAAATCTGATTGAATCGAAGCGCGTCACAGTTCCAGACTGGTTTTATCCTGATAGCTTGCTCAGATTTCTTAGCGGTCGTTAGAGAAATATTTATCGTCAGTCACAAAACCTGAAAACTTTGTCGATTAGTCGATTAAAAATAGTGAGGGATTTACATTTATGCACCCAATAGAATTTAAGAAAAAGTGGCAATTAACTTACAACGAGCTAGCACTCGTCTTAGGTTACGAAAATGATTTCACTGTCCGTTGTTGGGGGATAAATGGAGGACACAGGCGCAACCCTCAAAAAGTTGTTTATGTCGCTTGTCACCTTCTAGATGAAAAATGGTCATCTGAGGGGAAACAAATAGATTCTTACCTTTGATAATTTATATCCGCGTGTCTGCTAATTAATTACTTGAAATAGGTGAATACTATGCACCCAATAGAATTTAAGAAAAAATGGCAGTTAACTTACGACGAGCTTGCACTTGTTTTAGGTTATCAAGGTGATTATACCGTCCGTTCCTGGGGTACAAATGGAAGACACAAGCGCAATCCTCAAAATGTTGTTTATGTCGCTTGTCGCCTTCTAGATGAGAAGTGGTCAACTCAGGGGAAACTTGTGGATTCTTATCTTTGACTATACTTTTTTAAACTAGGATTATTCACCCCTTCAGCAATTATTTATTAAGCGGGTGCTTGACCGGAAGAGGCAAACGAGCCACGCAGTGGCGATGTGCGTCTGAGGTCAAGCACCTGCAACTTATTTAATCCGTCAATCTCTTGAGCCAAGGAAGTAACATAATTAAAGATGAGAAATTATGGAAGCGAACAGGCCATGATTACTAAAGAAGAAATTACCATCAAAGTCCCCTCCTTGGTAGCAGAGGCATACCGCAATGCCACTGAAGAAGAACGGGAACAATTGCAACTTAAGATTGCGGCAATTATGCAGTCTCAATTTACAACTCCAAGACTTGAGGCGATTGCACGTTTAAGAAATACGATGGATAAAGCTAGCCTTGAAGCACAAGAGCGAGGATTAACGCCTGAAATCTTAGAATCGATTTTGAATGATGACGAATAATCGACGGTTCGTATTTGATACGAATGTGCTGATTAGTGCATTTTTGTTTAGTCAAAGCAAGCCACGTCAGGCATTAGATCAAGCTACTGTTATTGGCGTTATCGTATTATCAAGTTCTGTGTTATCGGAATTAGAAGAGGTTTTATATCGTCCCAAATTTGATAGATATCTCACCAAAGAAAGGCGGCAAGAATTTCTAGAAGATTTAACAGAAAACGCTCAGTTTATTGACGTGACTGAGCAGATTAATGAATGCCGAGATCCCAAAGATAACAAATATTTGGAATTAGCACTCAGTGGTCAAGCAGAGTGTATTGTTACCGGAGATGATGATTTGCTGGTGCTAAACCCCTGGAGGGGCATTGAGATTCTGACTGTTCAAGAATTTTTGGCAAAGAACTAGGATGAATTACCCTACACCCGACAGCCCGATTCTGTTAAGGAAAGTTATTTATGGTTTCTCATTCCAACTTCTACGGAACCAAGCTTTCACCCCAGGACGCAACTGATATCAGTATTGATATCGCCGGGTGTCTGACCACTATATATAAGCCAGCTTTATCAATCGCTCTCTGTAGAGAGTTTTTTGGCACTTGAAAGATAAGTAATGCTTAACTGAGGTAACTTGTGGGGTGGATGTTCACGAAAGCATCAGGGTTTGGGAGAATGGGAAGTGTCCATATTTCGACGCGTACACCGGACACTACCAGCGAGAATAAATGAGACCGCCACCCCCAACTCGTCTACCTAACAAGCATTATAGGTCTAGAGAATACCTTACACCAAGCGAGGTGCGAAGTCTTCTTGATGCCGCACTAGAACGCAAAGCTCGTTATTCTCACCGTGATTATACACTGATGCTGATGATGTTTCGCCACGGCTTGCGGGTGGGGGAAGCTGTAGGGGCTAAGTGCGGTTTAAGGTGGGATGCAGTGATGTGGGGCGAACGTCAGATTTTCATCACCAGGGAAAAGGGCAGTGACTCTGGGGTGCATCCCTTGAGAGAGGATGAATTAGTTTTGCTCAAAGAACTCAGAGAGATGTTGCCCGATAGCAAATATATTTTCGTTTCCGAGCGCGGTGAGGTGATGTCTACTGATGCAGTGCGAAAGCTGCTTGGGCGGCTGGCGGCGCAGGCTGGGCTTGATATCAAAGTTCACTGTCACATGATGCGCCATGCTTGCGGTTACTATCTGGTGAATCAGGGTTACAACACCAGAGAAATCCAGGACTTTTTGGGACACCGTGATATCAAACACACTGAAAAATATACCAAGCTGAACGCTCGACGCTTCCTTAATTTTGATTGGGGTGATTTATGACATTCTTATATTAGAGCGTTTTTGAGATAATTTATTTTCACATATCTTTTGAAAATCTATAGGTAGAAAATAGATTTCTTAGAATAAGTTTAATTGTATACATTCTTTTGTACTTACTATTTCCTCTTCCTTTTCTAATGTTTCTAATATTTTACCTTTATGTTTACCAGGACGATTAGTAGGTATTATTAATATTGACTTTATTTCATGTTTTTCAATTATTCCTGCGAAGTAAAACCATGAAAGTAATCTACTAGTATAATGATCAAATTTATTCCTTGTAATGGGTCTTATATGTGTTGTAAATAATTCATTATATTCAGACGCTTTTGAGTTATCTTTATCTGGATATATTGTTTTTAACAAGTCTTTAAGCATCTGTCTGTTAAAATATGTTCCTGGGCAAATTATATGATTTTTAGGTTTATTACTTCTGTTGACCTCTTTAATAATTAAATGTTCTTTTAATTGTTCTCCTAAATAATCTGCGATTTCATCGTTGTTTAGCTTTAATAAATCTTCTGCAACTGAAAGTGAGTTACTTTTTGTATCATATTCAACCTGGAAGAAATGGCGTAAATCGCTAATAATGTTATCAATGATTCTAGATTTAGGATTATTCGATATCATTTTAGACTTTATTAGTTTATTTATTAAATCTGATTTGGTTTTTTCTGTCTCCAACATACGAAATACTTCTAATATGAAGTAAACAGGACGTTTTGGTATATAAGTTGTACTAAAATCTGGTAATTGAACTTCGTTAGTTAAAATATATTCACGCAAAATATCGGATGTAACTGTATAGTCAAAGCCTGATTGAATAATTAATTTTTTTTCTATTAATATTTTTATTTCTTTTTCATAAATTCCAAATATATTGCTAGTTTCATAATGGGCTATCTTTTGGAGACATTCAAATTCTCTTGGGTGTAAATCTTTTAAATCATCTGCAAGCATATCAGTTACCAATTTACTAATTTGCTGATATTTTATTGGAAATTGGGAATCTGTTTGGTTCTTGGAAAATCTAGTAAATAATTTTCTTAGTAACCAAGGGAAAGCATAACATTCCTCTAAAATCCATTCTTCTAATTGATTGAGTTTCTTCAATTCTTGGGATTTGTTTGGTTTTTGTTTTAAGTATTTTTTAAAAATGTAAATATAGTTTTTAGCATCTTTGGGTACAAATTCATCAATTGTAAATAATTCCATTTCCTCTCTTAGTTTTTCCCATCTATATCTTATATCTTCGTTTAAAACTAAAGATGCTGCTTTTGTCCAAGAAAAACCTAATACTAGATTTGCTTTTTCTAAACAAAGTTCGTGAATTAATGTTTCAAATAAATTAAAGGTCTTTTCGAGTCTTGGCTGCCGTAGTAAATGTTCAAAATGATCAAAAAAGACAACAATTACCTTATTATCGTCTCTTATTTTTTTTAATACTTCTTTGATTGATGATTGATTTAAAAATAATGAATTTTCTTTTATTTTTATTTCATCACATATATATGGAGGTAGTTCAATGAACCCTTTTTCAATTGCATTTGCAATAGCTATTTTAATTGCTATTGCTCCAAAATATTCAGTTTTTGCAAATTTTGCATCAACTTGTTTGATAAATACATTGTTACTGTAAAATTCTTCACTTTCTGATTTTAATTTCAAAATTAAAGATGATTTACCTATGCCTGAATGTCCTTGAAAACAAATAATTCTTTTTGCAGTTTTATTATCTTTTACATTAGAAATAAAATTCCAGAAATCTTCCTTTTTTTCGTCTCTACCAACAAAATATTTAGGATTACATGCTGTATTATCAACATCAAAGTCTTCAGCAAAATTAACTGGTGAAATTATCTCGTTATCAGTATTTTTGTATAGTCCATCAAAAAAATATTTGTGTTTTATAACTGTTACTTTACTTATGATACTGTTAAGTATTTCTTTTGTAATTTGCTTTGCTTCAATAATCAGGTTTGATTTTTTATAACTTGAATTTTTAAATATATATTGATATATTATCTTTGGAGATTGAACATTAAGCGAACTAGCACTTAAACATTTAGCGATAAGCATTTCCTTGATGTATTCAACTTGCTCAGTTGTTAAATTTTTAGTAATTAAATACTTTGATAAATTACTAAATAAAACGGATTCTATATCGTCTAATCCAGATGTTTGTTGAATCTCTATTTTTTTTAATACTTGAATAATAGTTTTTTGTTGGTTATCTGCCCTTATTATATTTTTAGCTGCTATATTATCCAATAAAAAAATTAAATCTTTATCTATATTATCTATCTCATTTATATCAACCTTATGAGCTAAATTTAATAAATACTGCAAGTTACTGCCATTTTCTTGTTCGTCCCAAAAACCACAATTGGCAGCTATTATAAATTTTTCAAATTGGTTATCACTAAAAAATGAGTCATGGTTGATAAATCTTATTATTGTTTTAGTTATTTCCTTCTCATTAGCTTTAAATGGTTCTTTTTCTTTAGCTCTAGTTTTAACTTGAATACCAATAAATTTTTTGTTAACTCGTTCTACTAAAATGTCTTCATGGTGTTCACAATATATGGAACTTATTTCGGTATCTTTTTCCAACAACGACAAAGATAGCTGTGCTGCATAAATAGCTTGATAGCGAAAACGTCTCTGTATATCGTCACCTGGATCTTTACTTATAAAATTCTCTGGTGTTATTGATTCATTCATAAGCTGATTTCCTTTATATTGATGTAAAAATTATTATTTCACAATTGTGTATAGTATTTGAATTTATCCTACTGTGTTATCCTTAATTTAATTGCTTTTAGCGGGGGCAAATTCTGCTCAACCACGCCCAAAACTCGATTTAAGTTTACTTTTAAATAATCGTGAATCAGTATATCTCTGAAACCAGCTACTTGCTGCCAAGGGACATCGGGATAAGCTGCTCTGATTTCGGAAGACAACCGCTTTGTTGCTTCTCCAATAATTTCAAAATTTCTAATTACTGCATCCTGAATTATTGTGGTTTGCAAAAATGCCTCTTTACCATCCTGGGTATAAGGTGGATCTAGCGAAGCTGTCATCAGGGGCAAGATAGCTGGAAACTATTGCTATATATGCGCTATAGCATTTTTGCAAAGAGCGTTTAAAACGCTCTTTTTTATTGTAAATTTTTCTTTCAAAACGGGAAGCACACAAAGAGGTGGCACTGACCACCCATCAACCCACATTATAATTCCCTCAAAAGTGTGATCGCGGCGGCGTTGTCGATGCTGTGATCTATGGTAGATGTCGGGATTTGGTAGTTAGACGACATTGAGGAAAGTGAGGCAGCAACCCCAAGAGACTAGAGACTAACGGCCCGGAGAAAGCAACAAGTATTAGATTAGCGATCTCACTAGCACTTGCATACATATTTAATAGGTTGAAAATACCGCCTCTAATTGTAAAGAATTATTACAAACGCGATAGTGTCCGATCATGCCATAGAAACTTATGTCTTAATACCTACCCTGATAAAAAATCGACTCAGCAGATGCTTTAAAACTGAACTAGCTTCTTGAAAGTTGCTTTTTGATTTTTTCACTATTACGCTTTTCACTTTTGATTCTTTGCTGATTACTGTTACAAAAATAATCAAAGGAGTCAAAGTCTTGCCTAGCAAGGCTTTTAAGCAATTGACAAAACTAAAAATCCCCTGATACGGTTGAAGTTACCACACACCAACTGAATATCAGAGGATTCGCCCGTGTTTGATTTGCACTCAAACACGAGCATTGATGCTTTCGGCTCTAGTTTATCGTTTTGTCCTGAGTCTGACCAGACCCCAGGCTCAATTTTGTATGCACAGTACATTTGCTGTGATAGAGATAACAGAGTTGATAAGCATGATGCCCGTGATTGTTCTTGCTTAAATGGGAGACGTTTATTTTATGAAGCTTATGCAGCCGCAATAACCCCAGAAGATTGGCGACAGATGGATAGGGAAGATATATCTAACCTTGCTCTTCCAGGGGATGAGCCTCATCTTAAAGATGGACTTTGGAACGGATAAAGTCGGGGTATGGGAATTTCCTGTGTCACAATTGTCAGTTAACACAGGTGCGAACGCTCCTACCGCTACTCAGCAGGTACAGCCGGGGCAGGTAGGCGAGGGTAAAACAGTTAGGGCAGATGCAGTAAACATTACCCTACATAAAAGTAAAAAATCTGCAAAAAAATGGTATTGGGAATTTGAAAGCATAATGCTGAAAAAGACAAAAGTAATATTTAATGAAGCAGTAGTGACCAGGGAAAATATATGGATATATCAGTTTTATTACCAAAGCAAGTTTGGGAAGTTTGGGAAATTATGGAAAACAAAACCCTTAGTGGAGGTCAAGGCGAAGTCCATAAACTCAAACGTAAATCTGATGGAATAATTGGATGTTGTAAAGTTATTCACGAAGAACATATTCAATCAAAAGAACGTCGTTATCGAATGCAACAGGAAGTAAATGCTTTAAAACTTCTACAGGGAGCGGGAACTCCAAATATCATTCAAGATAACGCAGATGATTGGGATAAAAATGATATTCCTCTTTATGCTATTACAGAATGGATAGATGGGCCAACCTTAACAAAATATGTCAATGGAAAGCCTAAGTCCTTAGATATAGCTTTATCAATAGTAAATGCCCTACTCACTACTCTCGACAAATGTCATCAAGCCGGAATTTATCATAGAGATATAAAGCCAGATAACATTATATTATCTAATAAAAAATTTGAAGAACCTATTTTAATCGACTTTGGAATGGCATGGTCTCACCCGTCTAATGAAGGTCTTCAAGAATTTCAAACGAACGCTGGGCAAGAGATAGGAAATAGGTTTTTCCGGCTTCCTGAATATGCGCCTGGCTCTCACCTACATAATCCCTGTTCAGATGTCACAATGGCATTAGGGATCTTAATTTATATAATCACTGGACAAGCTCCGCGTATTTTATTAGATCCTCAAGGTAAAAAGCCTCATGAAGCTCTTTTCCAAAAGATTCCACAAGATGTAATCTTTGATTCAAGATGGCAAAGGTTGCAGAGGGTATTTAATGTAGGGTTTCAGTATGAAGTTAGCTTGAGATACACCTCTGCAAACGAATTAAAAATTGCTATTGCGACACTTCAACCAAAAGATAAAGATGTTGACAAGGTAGCTGATGCTCTTGCAAAAGTGAACTTGATAAGAGAATCGAATATTATCCAAAGGCTAGAGAATTTTCAGGAGCAAGCTCTCAGAGCTATGAATTGCTTTTTTCAAACTTTCATGACAAGCATTCACGAAATTAGTTTTCAAGGAGGTGGGCAAGGGCCAACAATAATTGAACAAGGCTTTACAGTACAAGCATACTTATTAATCAGTCGAAAAGACTGTAATGAGCCACAGGTTTACTTTGCTAATAGAATTTGTTTTGAAGCCAATTCCTTTAAAGCTTTATACTGCGTTGATAATAATTGGTATGATTACTATAATGGCCCACTTTCTGATGCTGAGTCACTTATAGAAGAAGTCGAGGCTTCAACAACTCCTATCTTAGAAAAAATCTTAAATATATATTCAGAAAAACTCCAAATTATTCAGAAACACCCCAAGTTACTTTGAGTCCCTACAAGTGTGATCGGTTTTATTACTCACATTTTTGATGATTACTTAAAAACTTAGCGATTGTTGAAATAGCCTACAAATATAGGCTTCTAAATTACTAAGTTTAATCTACCAACCCTTAATCCAAATCACACCTCACCGCACCCCACAGCCCCATCCCAGCCGGAGGGGCGATTGCCATGCCGTAGCCGTGAGTAGGGTGGATTCAAGCGGCGGTTTTGAGTCAATTTTGGAGTCGCGCTGTCCTGTGTCGTCAGTCGGGGAAGCGCGATCGCCCTCGTCGGCGGGAAAAATCAATTTGACGACATCCCTATGAGGAAGAAGACAGCCAAAAATTAGCGATCGCGGTCTTTGGTGGTTAATGGGGTTTTGGCAACATCTCTTTCAAAGCGCCGACTGTAGAGCTTTGACACTTAGATCAACTAATTTCTATTTCCTGAGCTAGGAGTCAGAGCAATAGCTCCCCAATTGCAATATCTGGTGTGGTCTGCCAACCCAAAAATGCGCTTGTTATGGCTGGGGAAAGGTTAAAGGGGAAAGGGAAAGGGGTTAAAAACCTTTACCCCTTACCCCGCCAAGTTCCCTTGGTGTGCCACTAGTGTGTTCAAAGCTTAGGTGTTATGGCTGTATGAGTCAGATAATCTAGAATAAAGAATAAATAATCAAGAATATATTATGTATAATATTTGCCACACAAGCAAACTGAGTCAAATCTAAACGTGACCCAAAAACTGGCTGTCTTCAACATGAAAGGAGGGGTGGCGAAATCGACCACCGCTTACAACTTAGCTGTGGGTCTGGTCAAGTTTAAAAAGCAGAGGGTATTAGTTATTGATATCGACCCACAAGGAAACGCTAGTGCTGCACTAGGGATTCCCATCTGGCAGCTAGAATTTCAGCTAAAAGATGTGTTGCAGCACAAGGTTCCGCTAGCACAGGTACTGGTGACAACTGCTAGTGGTGTAGATGTAATACCATCTAACATCTTGCTGGCAGAAGAAGAAATTCCAATATCTGGTCGTCCAGGCAGAGAACTGCTACTCAAAAAAGCGATCGCTCCAATCTTAGATAAATATAATTTTGTGCTGATAGATTGTCCGCCTAACGTGGGTGTGTTTGCCATCAACGCACTAATGGCAAGCGATGGGGTAATTATCCCAGTGGACATGAGCTATTTAGGATTGTTGGGCGTTCAAGGAATTGAACACGCCCTGACTTTGGTTAGAGATCAGCTAGATCATCCCATTGCCATAGCAGGTGTGCTGGCAACTCGGTATGACCGCAGGAACAATCTTAGTAAAGAAGTTTTGGATGCCCTAACTGAGCATTTTGGCTCAAAGATGTTTAAGACGGTGATTCCTGAGACGGTGAAAATCCGAGAAGCGCCTTCTCACGGACAATCTATCTTTGAATACGACCCAAACGGTGTAGGTGCTTCTTCTTATCGAGAATTAGTTAATGAGGTTTATAAATGGCAGTAAATAAAGGTAAGTCACGCTCGGTTCTGGGTGCTAATCCTTTAGCAAAAGGGGTTTTTAACAAGACTGAGGTAGAAACTCAGTCTACTGAAGAAATAATCAATAATCAAGAATCTAGATTCTTGATTAAAGGTAATAGAGAGGCAGTGAATCTGCGCCTGCCCATCGAACTGAACGACTGGCTCAATGATCTACTAAAAAAAGGTAAGCGCAAGCATGGTGCTAAAGTACCGAAGGAAGTTTGGGTGCAAGCTGCTTTGGAATTGTTCAAGGCAATGCCCGTAAACTGGGAAGAGATTGATTCAGAGGAGAATTTGCAGTCAGCACTATTGAATCTAGAAACTAGAATAAAGAATCTATAAAATATTTCAGCATAAGCTCTAAGGAACATTCCAAAGGTTTTTATGAACAAGATGGTAACGGTTGTATTTGATGGAAATGTTTTGCGCCCAGATGCGCCCTTGGATTTGACACCGAACACGCGTTATGTGATTACAATTCAAGAATTGAAATCCCCATCCCCAGATGGTGATGCTTGGGATGTGCTGGAGGCAATGGTAGGAACTGTTGAGGCATCTGAGGACTGGTCTAGTGAACACGATCATTATTTGTACGGTACTCCTAAAGGCAATTTAGGCAATCCATGAGTAATGAGCGCTTGTTTCTGGATACAGTATTTATTCAGGCTTTGTTGAATAAACACGACCAGTATCATCATCAGGCTAAAGCATTTCTGCCAAGAGTACGAGCGGCAATGGCTGTTTGGGTAACAGAAGCGGTATTGGTAGAAGTTGGTAATGCTTTGGGTGCTGTCAATCGCCCAGGGGGAGCGCAATTTATTCAGCAGTGTTATAACACTGCTAATTTACAGGTGGTAACTGTGGATACACAATTGTTTAACCGTGCGTTACAGCTTTATAACGAGCGTCCTGATAAAACTTGGGGTTTGACAGACTGTATTTCTTTTGTTGTGATGCGGGAACAAGGTTTGACAGATGCAGTTACTGCTGATCTACATTTTGTTCAAGCTGGGTTTCGGGCATTGTTGCGCTAAATGAAGCCAGAAGAGTTTGAGACTCTAATTACACGTTTTGGCTCAAAGGTGGAATACGATTTCTTACTAAAGATGTTGTTCTTTAACCCCACCACCGTGACACATCTTGGATAGCATCAGCTGTATCTTTTACTGCTTGTTTATCACCTAAAGTAAACATAATAGGAGTTAATGCCTTTATATCAGTGAGTAAGTTTGGGCGAGTGTGAACAGATAAAATGTGAAGGGTATCTCGCCAGAGACAAAAAAGTGGAGTTTTTTGTACTTGTAAAAGTTTATCAGCCAAACGACTTAGGGCTTCGGCGCGATAATACTCATCCTGAATCTCCCTAGCAGCAGCCAGAGCCTCGCTTAACAAATCAGGCAATTTATCAGCCAAACTAATTAGGGCTTCGGCGCGATAATACTCATCCTGAATCTCCCTAGCAGCAGCCAGAGCCTCGCTGAACAACTCTGGTGGCAATTTATCAGCCAAACTAATTAGAGCTAAGGCGCGATACTCCTCAGACTGAATCTCCCTAGCAGCAGCCAGAGCCTCGCTGAACAAATCAGGCAATTTATCAGCCAAACTAATTAGAGCTAAGGCGCGATGTCTCTTATCCTGAATCTCCCTAGCAGCAGCCAGAGCCTCGCTGAACAAATCAGGCAATTTATCAGCCAAACTAATTAGAGCTAAGGCGCGATAATACTTATCCTGAATCTCCCTAGCAGCAGCCAGAGCCTCGCTGAACAAATCAGGCAATTTATCAGCCAAACTAATTAGAGCTAAGGCGCGATGTCTCTTATCCTGAATCTCTCTAGCAGCAGCCAGAGCCTCGCTGAACAAATCAGGCAATTTATCAGCCAAACTAATTAGGGCTAAGGCGCGATAATACTTATCCTGAATCTCCCTAGCAGCAGCCAGAGCCTCGCTGAACAAATCAGGCAATTTATCAGCCAAACTAATTAGAGCTAAGGCGCGATGTCTCTTATCCTGAATCTCCCTAGCAGCAGCCAGAGCCTCGCTG
>NZ_JADEXU010000361.1 GCF_015206895.1 Nostoc sp. LEGE 12450
GTAAGCTAGTCAACGGCTTTTTTGCTGGTAGACCAATCAGCGATAAAGATGGTGATGGCGATCGCGATCACAACCTAACATTGGGTGGTGAGTTGGATGCCGCCGTCGCTTTAGACCTGGAGTTTATAAAAGCAGCTTTGGGTGGTGGGATTGGTCTGACTGTGTTCTTTGATTTGGGTAATTCTGACAACGATTACAAAATTCGTAGCAGTGATATCGCTAACGTCGTTGACAATGGCGGTAATCCATTTTGTCTGTTTAGTCCTAGTGGTGAGTTAGCCGCGATTATCTTTGGCCAAATAACTCTAGATTTTGGCTTCTTCAGCTTTAGTAAACGCTTGGATCTAGCCAATATTAAGCTAGTTAGTTTTACTCCAGAAGACTTTGGTGGTGATCCTTGCGAGGGTGATGAATCGGAACACTATAACGTTATTGATAAGGAACCCGATCCTGATTCACCTTTAGCCAAGCAGTTAGCAGGGGCAGGGATTGTTGACCGCACAGGTACAGATAATAATGACACCATCATTGTTGAACACATATCTGGCAGTGTGAATGATGATGGTAGTAGTGACGAGATAGTTGAGGTACAAGGTTTAGACCCGCAGCCCAAGCAGTATGCAAAAGTCAAATTGGTCATTGTCAGTGCTGGCGAAGGGAATGATACCATCACTTTCATTAACGATGTAGAAACCAATGGTCAAGTTACAGGTGGCGCAGGAGATGACAACATTACGACTGGTGAGGGTGATGACTTCCTCTTAGGTGGTGCTGGTAACGATACCCTCGATGGCGGAACAGTTGGCTTACTTGATAGCGAAGACAAAAATACAGCTGATTACAGCGATGCACCTAATGGCATTGTGGTCAACCTTACTCAAGGTAAAGCTAGCAACGATGGCTACGGTACACAAGATATCCTGATTCATATTCAAAATATTGTGGGGTCAAGCAAAAACGACTCCATTACAGGCTCAGATGATGATAACGTCCTAGTAGGCGACCAAGGTAATGATACATTAATTGGTCTTGAGAGTGACGACGTATTACTGAGTGGAGCCGGAGCCGACTATATCGATGGAGGAGATGATGAAGATACAATCACCTACATCGCATCTATGGCAGGAGTCTACGTCAATATCTCTAACAGTAATGTGGTTTTTGTTTCCCCCATAGATAAAGTTTTGAGTAGCTTGCCTAAAAATCGAGGGTTTGGAGGTGAAGCCAATGGTGACAAAATCTTTAATGTTGAAAATCTTCAAGGTTCAATCTATAACGATATTCTCGTCGCTGGCGATGAAGACGGTCATGTGTCCGGTTTGAATGGGGATGATATTCTCATTGCTGGCCCTGGAGATGATACTTTAGACGGCGGTACTGGTAATGACTGGGCTTTTTATATTCGTGCCAGCCAGGGAGTTGAGGTACATCTAGTAGAGGAAGATGGCAATACTGATGGTGGTGCTTCTGGTGATAAATTGCTCTCTTTGCGAAATAAAGATGATGAGCCTTTAAGCATCAACTCCATAGAAAATCTGCAAGGCTCCAACTTTGCCGATACCTTAGAAGGTGATATTGGTAGTAACATTCTCCGAGGAGAAGGTGGTAGTGATACCCTACAAGGCAATGATGGTAACGATACTTTAATTGGCGGTGTAGGTGCTGACTTTTTGGATGGTGGAACAAGTATTGACTGGGCTGACTATAGTGAATCGCCAGGAGGGGTAAATGTTAGTCTGCTACCTGGTGCAGTAAATATAGGTGGTCATGGTCAAGGAGATACATTCGCTCACGTTGGTATTTCATCCACCGTTGAGAACTTACTGGGGTCTGATTTTGCCGATATTTTAACTGGAGATGCTGGTAATAATGACATCAATCCGGGTATGAGCAACTTTGGTACTGATGTTGTTGATGGGGGTAGTGGAAACGATCGCTTAATCATTGATTATTCCCGTAACGATTTCGGCACCGGTGTTATAGGCGGTTTCAGTAATTTTGCTAACCCCACTAACTCCTTTTCTAGAGGTTCCGGTACTAATCCTCCCGTTCAAGATGCGGTTACTTTCCAAAATATCGAACGCTTGAAGGTTACAGGCACTAGCAAAGCAGATCAAATCTTTGGGGGTGCTGATGACGATGTAATTTTGGGCGGTGCGGGGAATGACATTATTGCTGGCGGTCGAGGTAGCAACGTAATTTTGGCAGATGACGGCAATGATTTTGTTAAAGATCAAAACGACGCAAATTTAGGGTTTTCTGGCACGCCTGGCAATAGTTTCATTGTTTTGAACGGCGGCGCGGGAATTGATACGCTCTCAATCGATCTTTCAGGTAAAGCAGATAATATTACCCTAGTCAGCCTCAATCCTGGAGAAGAGAATCCCAATCAACTATTAACCCTATCAGATGGCAGTG
>NZ_JADEXU010000075.1 GCF_015206895.1 Nostoc sp. LEGE 12450
AGACCTAGAGCCAGATTCTCACGCGTTACTCACCCGTCCGCCACTGTGTCCGAAGACACCGTTCGACTTGCATGTGTTAAGCATACCGCCAGCGTTCATCCTGAGCCAGGATCAAACTCTCCGTTTTAATTTGGAAAGCTCTATAGCTCATTTAGCTGCTCTTTTTTAACTTCAGCTTAGTTACTTTTTATTTTCTTGACGCAATACACTTGCTGTATAATTGCTTTCAAACTATAATATTTTCAAGGTTCGGTATCCCTTTTCGCGGGTCGCTTTCAAGCTCTCCGCTTCAGGCACTTATTCAATATAGCGAACCCAATTCATTGTGTCAACTATTTTTTCCAAAATTTCTTTGGATTGTTTCTTTGTCCCTATGAAACTCCCCACAGTGCCGGGTTCTAGGCAACAATGGTTTATGCACTGTGCCAACTAAGGATGGGGGAAGCGTGAATTTTCAATCCGTAATAGCTTTGTTGCATCACTTCTGGGGTGAGCGCGGTTGTCTCATCGCCCAGCCATACGATATTGATATACCTAATGTTGTAGTAATGTCGGTGGTGTATCTAAATATAGATAGTTGTAGATAGTTGCTGGAGTATTAGGATTACTGTTTGATCTTTGAAAAAGCTCTGTACATAGCGATAGCATCCATCTGTATTTACCTTGTCACAGGATCTATATGGCAACATTTTATACATTTACTACGCACCTTGCTTAAGTTTTGATAACTCATATCTCTTGCCAAAAGCCGATCGCTCAATTTCACTCATTTCAGAATTTGGGCAACTTACAGCTATGATCTGACAAAAAATTAATATTGACTTAATACTAAAAATACTGTCTGCAATAAGCCGATAACAAAACCTAAAACACCACCTAAAGTCACAATGGCTTGCAATTCATTTTTGACAATTCCCTCGATAGCAGCTTCTAAATCAGCAGGTGAAGTTGATTTCACCCGGTCAACTATCACTTGATCTATCGATAAAATCGGAATTGCCTGTGCCACAATTATTTCTAAATCTTTTTCCAAATACTTGTCTAAAATTAGAGCCAACTCTTGACTCATCACTTCTAAAGAAGTACTGACAACCGGTGAAGTACTAAGACGATTCAGTAGCACTACAGCAATATTTTCCCAATCAACAGAATCAGTTAATCCTTGTAAAAAATCGCTGCCACTATTTTGTAAATAATGGCGGACACTTTCGCGGGTGGTCTTTCGCAGTTGTCGCACCGTACCCATCGGCAAGTTTTGTAGTGATAAGTTTTGCAGGAACTTCCTAATGCGATCGCGTATTTGCAAATCTTGAGTCAATTCCTGCAAACGATTATTGGTAGCTTCTTTCTCATCTAAGCAAAAAGTTCGTAGCCGTGTAAGAGTATTACGTAAGCCAAACAAATTTGCTACTACCCAATAAGTACCACTGGTTTTTTCACGGAACCCTTCATCAATAATTTGAATCGTGCGATCAGTCAAAAAATCAACTATCGCTTGGCGCAGCATATCCGGTGGTAAAACTACTTCTAACAACCAATCAGCAAGCCTTGTCGCTTGTTCTTCACTCAGTTGAAATTCCAGCAGTATCTGGTCAAAAATTTGATTGATCTGTGCTTCTAAAAAGTCTTCACGTCGCGCTAAAACCTTGAGTAACCGAGGTAAGGATTCCCCTATCAAATCCCGCAAAATTCCCGCGACAATTTTGGCACTTTTCTCGTTTTTTTCTGTGTTGATTTGTTCAATCGCCAACCGCAACAACCAGAGAATTGCTGCTTGCACGCGTTCTGTTTGTAACAAACGCCGCGCCAAATTTTGCAATTCTTGTGGTGTCAACAATGACCCCATAATGGTCTTGGAAATGTTCAGCGCTAGACGTTCCTGGTTGCGGGGAATCAAGCCAGGCGTGAAGGGTACTCTTCGTCCAGCAATGTAAATTGCTTTGTAAGGACGGAACAACATTTTGATGGCTATATCATTTGTGAAATAGCCAATAATTCCACCCAGTACCGGGGGAGACACATAAAGCCAAAGATGAGACCAGTCCACAGGATTTTGGATTTTGGATTTTGGATTTTGAATTCTAGATTAGAAATTAGGGATTGGGGATTGGTAATTGGCGGTTATTAGTTATGAGTTGTTTTTTCACTAACTACTAACGATTTTCCATTAGCCATTACCTATTCCGCAGTCCCCAATCCAAAAGACGTTCGCAGACTCGCTCTAAGCGAATCTATGCCATTGGCAAAGCCTCTAAGAGAAGGCTTTATGCCACGCTATCCCAAATCTAAAATCTAAAATTTGCTGACTACCAGCACTCCCATCATACCGTTCGCAATGGGGTAGTGTGTGGCAACAGCAAAACCAACTTGACGCGCTAACTCTATTTGCTCTTTGCCTATGGGAAAGCGGTCTAAGCTGGGACTGATGTAAGCATATTCTTCTTTTAACCCTAAATAATTGGCAACTGGCACCACGAAACTATCCAGATACAACTGCTGAAAGGCACGTAACTGAGGATTGCTCGGTCGATGAAAGTCCAAAATTGCAGCTTTAGCACCCGGTTTCAAAACACGGTATAACTCTTGAAGACTGCGAGGAATATCTTTAACATTCCTTAAACCATAGCCCATTGTTGCGGCATCAAATTGGTTGTCATCAAAGGGTAAATTTAGTACATCTGCTTCTACCCAGGCGATCGCCGGTTGAGGGTACTGCTTTTGGGAACGTTCTTTAGCTGTTTCTAGCAGGTTGCAGGAAAAATCCACTCCATATACATATCCTGTAGCTCCCACGCGCCTTGCCAAACGTAAAGCTAGATCGCCACTACCGCAGCACAAATCTAATGCAGTATCACCCGATTTAGCCGCACTCCATTTAACTGCCATTTCCTTCCAAATTCGATGCTGTCCCAAACTCAACCAATCGTTCAATTGGTCATAAACTGGAGCAATACGGTTAAAAATGGATTGAACTTCGTTAGTCATTGGTCAATAATTCATTGGTCATTGGTCATTAGTCATTCGTCATTTGCCAAGGGTAAAAGACAAATGACATAGACGCGCTAGCGGCTTCCCGCAGGGTAGGACAAATGACAACTACACAATGGTTTGATGGTATCCACTGCTAGTCAGAGCGATCGCTACCAGTTGTGCTGATAAATTAATTAGCATTAATTCATCTTCCCGCAAAGTGCAAGGTTGTTTCCACTGTAGCGATAATACGCCCAAAAGTTCATTATGATAGCTAATTGGGATAACTAAATGTGCTTGCACACCAGTATTTTGGTAGTGAGTAGCATCAATTAGTTTAGTGTCTTTAGGTACATTTAAAGAAACTTGCATTTGCCCAGTGGCGATCGCTTGCGTTGTTAGTGGGTCAAGAGATAGCCAATTCTCTATTTTACCTGTATCGCTGTAAGTTCCTTGAGTTGCAATCAGAGTATTTCCATGTGTAAGTTGTAAAATACAGCCTTCTGTCCCAAAAGTATCACTCACAGCCTTGGCGATTGGAGCGAGAGTTTCCTCTAAACTAGAAGCTGCTTGAGTTACTTGTACTAAAACACTCAGCAGCGCCATTTGAGCATGAGCGCGGCGTAATTCTTCTGTACGTTGCTTGAGCAAGTCGTAGGTTTCTGCTGCTCTTTGCACCACTGCCTTTAGTTCTCCTGGGTCCCAAGGCTTGGTAATATATTTGTAGACTTGTCCAGCATTAATCGCCTCTACCAAGTCTTCAATATCAGTAAATCCGGTGAGAATTATCCTGACTGTATCGGGAAACTGAGGTACAGTTTTGCTCAGAAATTCAGTTCCTTTCATTTCTGGCATCCGTTGATCGGAGATAATTACAGCTACCTCCCCTTCTGCGGCTAAAACTTGTAGAGCGTTCACTCCACTATCAGCTTTCAGAACATTAAAGTCGCGTCGAAAGGTACGATAAAGAAGATCGAGATTATCTGGCTCATCGTCAACTACCAAGATTTTCAGCTTTTTTGGCCGTTCGAGAGTCATTACTTGATATTGGACTTTATCAATTTCGACACTGGGATTATCCATAAGAAATTTCCTTTAAATATTCACTATCTTGTTATATTCCATACCAAGCTTAGTTGAGAATAGCTAAAAATTGTCAAGGGTTTATACGGAGCTATTTTGCATATTTTAAAACTATCAGAGTGAGCTATACAGAGAAAATTTATCTGTCAAAATATGTGAATTAGGAAATACTGCACCAAAAGAACCAACTAAATCAGCGTAACTATGGCGATTTTCATCATAGTAGGACTTACGTAAAACTATACGCGGTAGGGGCAATAGCCGCAGGGGTACGCTAGCGCTAGTTCCTTGATACCGGGAAACCCTTCCACCGGACTGGCTCACGCTTTGCGTCTAGATGAATTGCCCTAAGAAGAAAATTAGGGTTCAGCTAAAGTTTTGCATAGATTAAGGTAGGTTCACAAATCTTCTTTGGATACAACGCGCAGTAATGGCACACAGATGTGCGTACTGTACTTGTAGAATGGCTTGGAATTAGATTGGTTGGAATTACAACCTCCTGCCTCTTTCTGAACTCAAGACAGTAGGTCTGGGTAATTCTATAGATTAGAATAAGACTTGCTCATGAGGTGTTAATCATCCTCTCAAGTTGAAGCTCGCATCCCGATTATGACTGATCTACCACCCAACGCTCAGAATCCCGAAGACAATGCTACCAACGATGTAGCACAAGAGTTACTACGAAGACTGAGGCAAAAACAAGGCAACTGGGTGGAATGGGGAACGGCGATCGCCTCGTTGCTAAAAACCGGTTACAATCCCCAAGAAATTTTTGAGGCGACTGGATTTGAGCCAATTCAACAAAATCAGGTAGTTGTTGGTTCTCAAGTTTACAATTCTTTGGAAAACTCTGGAGTATCGGAAGAGACGCGATCGCACTATGCCATACGCGGCAGTGATGTTTTATATGAACTCCGTTTGCTCACCCAAGAAGAACGTGCCGCCGCTGCCGAACTGATCTTCTTCCACAATGTTGATGCTGATGAGGCACGGGATATAGCAAAAGCACTTAAAGAGTTCTCTTATTACCGCACTTTACCAGAAGGGTTTTCTGCCCATCCTGGAGATGCTGTTGCTCACCAAGTTTGGAAACTGGCACGCCAAAATGCAGATTTACAACAGCGATCGCGCCTAATCGCCAAAGGTTTACGTTTTGCTCACACGCCAGCAGCAAGGCAAAAAATCGAACAGCTACTGACTGATTTTACTACCGTTCCCCAGCGTCCAGCGCCAATTCTACCCTTTTACCGCCTGGAATTTGAAGAACAATTACCCCGAATTTTACCTGTAGTGGGTGAGTTGCCATTATCACGGCAAGATTTGCAAGCTGTGCCGATATTGACAGAAATTGAACCATTTCGTCTGGTTAAGTTTTCTGGAGAGCAAGCTTGGGTTCCATTACCAGGATGGCAAGTGCTATTGGCGGCAGAAGATCCAGTAGTGATTTTAGCGAATAGCGATCGCTTTCCCATCCAAACCCAAAGCCAAGTCGGGCCCGTTGTAGTTGTGATAGATCGTGCCAAACGAGCATGGGATGCCTCTAGCTATTTTGTTGTTGAAAAGGGTGGTGAATTAGATTTTCAGTGGTTTGAAACTGAGCCAGAAATTCCTTTACTAGGACAAATTATTATCATTGTCCGTCCTAAGAAAATTCTGGATGAAGAATTAACTAAGGATTCCTGGCAGATTGATGAATAATTGAAGAATAATTTAGAACAGAATTCTGAATTCTGTTCTGATAAACTTTCCTTTTACTATTCTAAATCTTTGCCATTAATAATTGTGCTGCTCATTTGTTCTCGCAAAATTGCAACTTGAGAAATCATGATTTTCTCTAGTCCCCCAGTTTCCATCGCTCCTATCCAACGAATCATTGATGAGAGAAATAATTCTTTGAGGTAGGCAAAAGAAAAGCCTTCTGTCAATGTAGCTATGTGACTTACAGCCTGCTCAGATAATCCCATTTCACTGTTTAATTTATCATTCCACAATCTAATGTAGGTTTCTCGTTCTGGAAACGCTGGCAGATCAAAATGATATTTCCGATCAAAGCGGCTGGGGCGATCGCTAATTGCTGAATCTAAACGTTCTGGATGATTAGTGGTTGCAATAGTCACAATTCCTTGATTAGAGGCAAAGCCATCAAGTTCATTTAAAAAGAAAGAGCGGTTTTCATCATTTAATAGAGAATCAATATCTTCTAACACCAAAACACACGGGGCAGATTGCCGTGCTTGTTTGAATACTTTACGGATATTGTCGCTATCAGTAGCATATTCAGATTTAAAGCTTTTAACGTATAAGCAAGGCTGCTGCATTTGGTTAATCAACGCTTTAACTGTATGCGTTTTTCCATTTCCTGGTGAGCCAATAAATAGAATACCACGTTTCCAAGGAACACTGTAATTTGCGTAAGTCTCACGGGAGGCAAAGAAGTTTATTAGGTCATCTTGAATATCTTGTTTAAGAGTTTTATGCAAAACTAGATTCTCAAAAGTTGAGCTTTGAATAGATTGAAAGAGTTCGGGATTTTTATCCCAGTAACCATCTTCAAAAACTAACAGTTCATCACGAATTTCTGAGTTCCACTCACAAACTGCGGCGAAAAATTTTTCAGCGACTTCTGAAGTATCTGCCAAAATCCAAGAATAGCGAGTTTTACAATAACCTTCATTCCAACTTATTAAGACGACATCAAGTTTATTTCCTTGCCATGAAACTTGAAATCTGGCATTTTCATTATATTTATAAATCTCGTTATCCATGCCATTCCAACCAGTAAGTATCTGGTTATGGATATGATTATCATATTTAATTTTGCAGAGATTTGCCTCAGCGTATTTTTCTAAATTGAAAGAACTATCATTACTTTCCAGCAATGCTTTTTTAGGAGAAATAGCTGCTAGCTCATGACTAACATAATAGGAGATAGCATTATTAGATAAGCTAAGACCTTGTGTAATTATTTTTTGAATTTTCATGTTTATTTATTTTTTTGGTTAGTTAGAGCTTAGAAAGATATCAAATTAAGCTAATCTAACATTAAGATGGCTGAATTGTGAATTCTTGCTTAAAGAATTATTCTTCCAAATATAAAATTTGATATGTCAGACTCTAAATTTACTACTCCTGTGGCTCAAGAATCCCTGCACTCAGAATTGTCTGAGCGATCGCCTCTTCCTAACCTGCGGGAAAAGATTCTTGCAATCCGCAACAGTTTACGCCCCGGACAACAACAAATGGCTGACTGGGGATCTGGCCCTTTGGCTATTTCTGCCGTTCCTGGCGCAGGCAAATCTACTGGGATGGCGGCGGCGGCGGCGATCGCGATCGCGCGTCAATATGAACGTTATGCCCAGTCGCGCCCATCCTCGCGTCGTCATTTGGTAGTCGTCACCTTTACTCGCTCTGCTGCTGCCAATATTAAAGCGAAGATCCGTAAATTCTTACGAGATGATTTATCTCTACCCCAGACGGGATTTTTTGTCTACACTCTACATGGTTTAGCGTTGAACATTGCTAGCCGCCATTCGGATTTATCCGGTTTGCAGTTAGAAAATGTCACATTAATTACACCAACTCAAAGTCATCGCTTTATCCGAACCGCTGTAGAGCAATGGATTGCGAATAATCCCGGAATATATTTGCGGTTATTAGAAGGTCATCAATTTGACGGAGAAGAGACAGAAAGGTTGCGTCGTCAATCGGTGCTACGAACAGAAGTATTGCCGGAATTGGCGAATACGGTAATTCATGAAGCAAAAAGTTCTGGGATATCGCCAGAAAAACTGCGGGAGTGGAGTAAACAAACCACAGACGAATATACAATTTTGAGCGTAGCGGCGGGATTGTATGAGCAATATCAAAACTTAATGCGATCGCGTGACTTTATCGATTACGACGATATGATTTTAGCCGCACTGCGCGTTTTAGAAAACGACAGCGCCCGTCGCATTGAGCAAAACCAAGTTTTCGCCGTCTTTGAAGACGAAGCCCAAGATTCTAGCCCACTACAGACGCAGTTATTAGAAATTTTGGCGAGTGATGGGTACAAAGGTGATAAATCCTCAATCCTAACTCCTCACTCTTCACTCAACTTGGTACGAGTTGGCGACCCAAACCAAGCAATTAACTCTACCTTTACCCCAGCCGATCCGATTTATTTCCGACACTTTTGCGAAGAGTGCGATCGCATCGAACGATTGGCAACGATGGATCAAGCTGGTCGCAGTACTAGAATTATCATTGAAGCTGCTAACTTTGCCCTCAAATGGATCAATAATCAATCCTTAGCAAAAACGAATAACGGACAACAGATTCCTGAAAACCGACAAGTACCATTTCGCTTGCAGACAATTCGCCCTGTTGAAACAGGCGATCCACAAAAGAACGCCAACCCAGCACCCATAGGACGGGGACTAGAACTTTATACACCGCGTGACATTCATCACACTGTTGAATTGTTATCTCAAAGAGTAATCGAGTTATTTGGCGAAGACCCAACACAAAATAGTGCAGCGATTTTAGTGCGAGAAAATCGCCAAGGGCGATGGTTAGCAGAAGCTCTAGCACCTGTGTGTAAAGAGCATAATATTACACTGTACGATGTGGGAGAACGCGATCGCCGTTCCCATGTTCCCCAAGAGATTTTAGCATTGCTGCAATTTTGCGATCGCCCTCACTCCCCGGATTACCTGAAATCCGCCTTAGAAGCATTAGTACAGCGCCAGTTAATTCCTACTCAAGACCTCAACGCCCTTGCTAGTCTCCCAGAAGAATTTTTGTATCCAGGCCCTCTAGCAGCACCCCAGACAGAAACAGTCCAAAAGGCTGCACGCTTATGTCGCAATTTACTTCGCGCCCGCTTGGAATTGCCCCTGTACCAGCTAATTTCCTTTCTTGCCTTGACTTTAAATTATGACCAGGCAGAATTAGCAACTGCTGACAAACTTGCAGAACGGGTAAACCAGCAGATAGCAGGTAATAGTTCAATGGGGGGAATGCTGTCAGCTTTAAGTGAAATCGTCAGTTCCGAACGGTTTGAACCAGTGGAAACCGAAGATTCGGAAGAACGTTACACTCGTCGCGGTCAACTGACCATTATTACCATGCACAAAGCCAAAGGGCTAGATTGGGACTATGTATTTCTTCCCTTTCTCCACGAAAACTTGATTCCTGGTAGATTTTGGGTTCCTCCCCAAAGCCAGTTTTTAGGTGATTTTACCTTATCAGAAGTAGCCCGCGCCCAAATTCGTGCTGCTCTCCACGGAGAATCCACCATACCAGATGTTACGCAAGCATGGGAACAAGCAAAGCATTTGAAAATATCTGAGGAGTACCGTTTACTCTACGTTGCGATGACACGAGCCAAGCGTCTGGTATGGATGTCAGCAGCGCAGAAAGCCCCCTTTACTTGGAGTAAACCAGATAATTTACAAGAACAAGCGCCTTGCCCAGTATTTCCAGCATTAAAGCGCCAATTTCCTGAATGTGTGGCGAATTTAGCGGTAATGGCTAAATAAGGGCGATCAAAAGTTTTCAGAAATTGCAGGAATTTATAGTTACTAGCGATCGCACCATCCCAGAATATCTGTATAAAATAAATTATCTCTTGTGGAATTTGCCATTTGAAAATTGGTGTTATACATTGGTGTTCAGCTTTTAATCGGAAATATATTTATCAATGAAAACCCAACAAATCAGTTCCACGACACTAGAAAATAGACCCAGCAAAACGAAAAAACAGTCTTTTCCTGGCATGAATATCGGTAGCCCTAAAGTACCATTCCGCCAATGCAAGAAAACAGCACAACAGCATGAATTACTTAGTGATTGGGAACACGCGAGTTAATGTAGTGACATAGCCTTATGCCAACTTCCAGTTATGATTTTGGCTTCTGTGCAACTCTCGGTATCCGATCGGGCATTAACTAAGAAACCATTGTAAATTAGGGGTGTAACGGATTTTTTCGGTCTATTGCCATAAGCCAACAATCTGAGTATTTCCCTTCATGGAGTTCATGGGCTGGCAATAACTTTAATTTCACAAAACCACATTTCTCATAGCAGCGAATGGCGCGAGGATTGTCAACGTGCGGGTCTATGACAATTTTATGAGCTTGCAGATATTCAAAAAGATAGGTGATAATTGCTGACAAAATTTTTGTACCAATTCCCTTATTCCAATAGTCGGTTTCGCCTATGAACAAGTCAATTCCATAGACATAATCAGTTTGTTCGAGATGATACAATTGCCTGTCAGTTTGGGATAAGTCATTGAGCGCACAATACTGCAAATAACCAATGGGAGTATTTTGATAGTAGAACACACACGGAACAACCGGATCATCTCCGTCAATCATAGGTTTGTACGTTTCTATAATTCTTTCTAAAGGAAAAGGATTATCTCTTCCTTCATAAAATTTCAAAACTTGTGCATCAGTTAACCATTTTGCTATCAACTCATAATCATAGATTTCATCTTGCATTAGACGAATAGTTATTTCGTCTTGTTGAATTAACATATCCTGTGTAGATTTTTCTAGACTTATTTAAATAATTATAGTTTGTTCAAAATGTTTATTATTTTGTAAAAATTATGAAAAAGCAAAAGGGAATTCCATGCCCGCTTTGTAAAAATGGAATTCCCTTGAATTTTGCCTTATCTCTACCAAAAGATAGCTATGGTGAGCTTAAATTTACTCAATTACCACCAGATGTAACAGCTTTATTATGTATAGCAGTGTCTTCAGCCTTTCTCTGCCATTTGCCATCGCTGCCTGGTTCGTATTCATTCTTCACACTATTCCAAGCAATTTCACGCGCACCCTCTTCATTTGAACCATTACTTTGAGCAGCATTAAATGCAGCTAGAAAAATCTGCTGTGCGTGTTCAGGCAACTGCTCTCTAATATCATTGGGCAATTCATTTATTGTTTTATCAGCCATAAACTTATCTCCAATTATTTCAACTTAAGTTCATACTAAAAAACTGGCAGTATAATTTCCTCTTTCTAGAAGAATAGAAGTAAATAATCATACTTTTGGCTGAGTTGAGCAATTTTAAATCAGCGATGCAATGATATTGATACTCATGGCTAAAATGGTGGTATTGAAAAAGAAGGATAATATGCTATGTAACAGAGTCAAGCGTCTCATCTCGCGCGATCTCGTCTCCACATCTGAAACTTGACTCGTCATGCCAATTACAAACGAATAATATAAAAATTCCCAATAATCTGGAGAGTCGTTATTAGGAAAATCTAAACCTGCGGTAATTTCTTCACTATGATTACGATTAATATATTTGTAATAACTGTGTGCATATTGCACTGCAAACATCGTATGCACTAGTAACCAGGAACCGACAATGGTCATAATTGAAAGTATGACGTGTAGGGTAAGCACAGTTGTTGACAACCCTTTTTTATCAGTTAGTAAAAACCCGATCGCTAAAACACTAGCACAAGCCGCAGCTATCACCAGTATGAATATAGCTAAATGTCCTTCATATTGATTCTCGGCATAACGGCGAATTTTTTCTGGTGTAGCCTCGATCATTTTCCGCCAAGTTACGGCTAAGAAAAAGTCAGCACCAAAGTTCCAAGCGCAGAGAATGCGAGTCGGTAAGTGCAGCCAACGTGGAAGTATTACTGAAATTAATACAGCGAGTGCGACAGCAATTATCAGTCTGGGTCGAGGGTCAAAGTTTTTAAATAAGTTAAGTTTCACAAATATTGCGATCGCAGATGTTATCCAATTAGATTTAATTACTTTGTAATCTCTCTTAAAAGGCTACGGTGTAAACACAAGTAAGATCCAGAAAGCCCTCATGTAGAGACGCGATTTCTCGCGTCTGAAAGACTGACATGTTAGAAAGACGCGATAAATCGCCGTCTCTACAAAGAATGTACTCCTCAATTATTCCTTGACAAACTACTATTTCCAACTTGTGTGTACACCGTAGCCTTTTAGAAGAGAGGTTAAAATGTATTGCACCCAAACGAGAAGCTCTATAGTACTCAACTAATTACGTTAGCGTAGCGGGGCGTAGCCCATTACGAATTATTTCAACTTGGCTCTAATCGTTTCTATTCGTTGACGATTAACACCCAAATCGCTTTGACCTAAGCGTGAAGCGGAACGCACTTGGATCGCATTGGCATTTCGGTCTAGATAAAACTCTACATCATCCACAAATCCGAGTAAAGCACTTTTAAATTCTGCATATAAATAATCTTGGCTTTCGGTAATGATTTTGGTTCTTGGTAAGGACTGAATAATCTCTTTAAGATTAGTGATCGCTTCTTCTGAAGTAGATGTAAAAGTCAATGGTGCAATTTTGTGGGCTGCATCTGCACTCTGACTGGAAACACAGTTAGGAGAGTTAGGACAGGATGCTAATTTACCGTTGCTAACACCTAAATTATTCGGTCGTTTGCCAGCAAAAACCATAATTACGTCTCCAGGTAAGTAAATAACTATACTCTCACACATTTACTTGAACCACTGTAATGCTTTGCGGCGATCGCATCTTCTGGCAAATGACAGATTCCCTAAAACATCAGTGATGCGTTCGCTCTATGATCCGGTAAGTATCGTCTAGGCGAAGACAGATTATGACGCAAACAATTTCAATCAACGACTCCGGGCGTTTGCAACTCACACCGCTAGAAATCCCATCCCGCCTACTGTTAGGGCCTGGGCCATCCAATGCCCATCCCACAGTTCTCCAAGCGATGAATACCTCACCCGTTGGGCATCTTGACCCAGCTTTTCTCGCCCTCATGGATGAAATTCAGTCGTTGCTACGCTACGTATGGCAGACAGAAAACCCACTCACCATTGCAGTCAGTGGTACAGGAACAGCCGCAATGGAAGCAACGATCGCTAATGCTGTTGAACCTGGTGATATAGTTTTGATTGGTGTGGCTGGTTATTTTGGTAATCGCCTCGTAGATATGGCTGGACGTTATGGTGCTGATGTCCGAAGCATTACCAAGCCTTGGGGACAAGTCTTCAATTTAGATGAACTCAAAACAGCCCTAGAAACTCATCGTCCAGCTATTTTGGCTCTAGTTCATGCCGAAACTTCCACCGGTGCAAGGCAACCATTAGAAGGAGTTGCTGATTTGTGCAATGAATTTGGCACTTTGCTGCTGGTGGATACTGTGACAAGTTTGGGTGGCGTTCCGTTATTTTTGGATGCCTGGGGAGTTGACTTAGCTTATAGTTGTAGCCAAAAAGGGTTGGGTTGTCCGCCTGGTGCTTCGCCTTTTACCATGAGTGCGCGTGCAGTTGAGAAATTGCAACAGCGCCAAAGTAAGGTTGCAAACTGGTATTTGGATATGTTGTTACTGGGTAAGTATTGGGGCGCTGAACGCACCTATCACCACACAGCACCGATTAATTTATATTATGCCTTGCGGGAAGCACTACGTCTGCTTGCAGAAGAGGGATTAGCAAATTCCTGGCAGAGGCATCAAAAAAACGTAGAGTATCTCTGGGAAGGGTTAGAGAATTTAGGACTGAGTATGCACGTTGAGCAGGAGTATAGACTACCAACGCTTACCACCGTCCGCATTCCAGCAGGAGTAGATGGGAAAGCGATCGCACGGCAGTTACTCAATGAACATAATATTGAGATTGGCGGTGGTCTTGGCGAACTAGCAGGTCTTGTCTGGCGCGTGGGATTGATGGGCTTTAATAGTCGAAAGGAAAGTGTTGACCAACTTTTAGCAGCACTGCGGCAGGTTTTACCTAAGTAGTTTTCGGTTGAAAATAGTGCGTTAACAGTAGCTTAACGCACTTAATTTGGCACTATAATCATTACCAATTACAAGAAGCAACCAAGTTGGCTACTATCTCAACTAGTTCGTCTGGATCAATTGGTTTAGATACATGAGTGTCAAAGCCACCTTCCAAGGCACGGATACGAGCCTCAGTATCAGCATAAGCTGTTAAAGCAATAGCTGGGACTCGTCCACAATTGTTTGATTTGAGCGCACGGAATTTGCGGATGAAAGTGTAGCCATCCTCCCCAGGCAACCCAATATCAGAAATTAAAACATCGGGCTGTAATTCGGACAATACCTTGTGCGCCGCATCCGCCGATATTACTGGTATAACTCTTGCTCCATCCATTTCCAACACAGTAGTGATGAAAAAGCGAGTATCATTATCATCCTCAATTACCAGAATATCTAAACCAGTAAGAGTTCCAGAAGGTTCCATAAATGAAATTTTATCGTAAATTAAGGGTTTAAATCCCCATTTTGAAAATGTCTTTATGGTCTTTCCTACATGGCTTGAAAAGTCAGATACCTATCCCTAAAATAATTAATCATTCGTAATTACAAATTACGAATTGTTAACTAACTCCTCAGTCAATACTTCTCGGTTAAGGGGAAAAGGGGAAAGGGAAAAGGGAAAGAAAAAACCCTTAACCCTTACCCTTTAACCTTTTCCCCAAACCCGATTCCGAGTTAAAAATGCAAAACCCGAGCAGTATTGACTCCTCACTTGTCTAAAGTTCTTACACTCAGTACTTGGGGTGGTGTCGAATCTGGCGGATAAATCACATCTACCAGTACTATCCGCTTGGTGGAAGGTGGAAGTACAAGCTGTACCAATGGTTCTAACACCTGACCAGTTCTGTGCCATAGATGTACGTAGCGCGTCTTTTGTTGACCTTGGTCATCGAAGTAACGCAGCCGCACCGTACCACGGAAGAAGGGAAAATCTAAGGATGGTTTGCGGAAACGTACACCACCTTGGGATAATTTATCTTCCTTCAAAGGTGTTTCTAAAGTAACGGTAACGGTCTGATTTTGGTTGGTATTGTTGCTTAAAGGTAAGGTGAGTTTATATTCCACCCCATAATTACCATGTGCTTCATAAGCCGTATCTGGATAACGTACCAGCATTTTAGCAGTTTGGATTTGTTGAGTACCCAATCGACCGCTCCGCAATGTATCTAAAACATAAGAAATAGCTTTGCCACGCTGGGGAATAGTCAGATTTGTGCTTTGAGGATTATCCAGCAACTTTGCTTGCCACTGGGAACCTTGTGAAACACCAGCTACACGCCCATAAATCAGTGCGCCACTGGTAGCATTTGGGGGAGTCGGGGTTTTATCTCGCGGCCCGGCAAAGTTCCCGTTATCTAGTAAAGCTTGCCATTCTGCAAGATTTGGTGGGCGTTCTGTATTATCAGAATTTTTCTTGGCAAACATTGCTAAACTTGCTGCATAAACTCGATCGCTACTACGCAACCTCATAAAGCTAGAGCGACCATTCACAGGCTTTTCTAGATTTCGTACAGGAATAGGATGATTTAGCAACATCCGGCTTTGTCCTGGTGGAATTATCAGCTTTGCCGGAAAATCAGCTTGTCGAACACCTCGAAGTACATCACCAACAGCGCGATCGCCTGGCCCTGAATAAGCTTTACCATCGTTATTTTCTACATAGGGTGGTAAGGTAACAAATGGCGCATCTTGCATCAAATAACTCGCAGCTTGTAACACATCTACTGTTACAGGTTTTTTGCCAGGGTTATGCACAATTACGCCCAGGTATAGCGTTTGTAAATCCTTGGGAGTGTGGGTGTAGTGGTGAGCAAATAAGTCAAAGCGTCCCTTGAAGAGAAAATTCAGGTGCGCTGCTGCAACTTTTTTACCATTTGTAGGAAAGGTAGAAAGTAAAATCCCCTCGGTTTTGATCCATTCTGGGCTATTGCTGTTAAAAACGGGTATTGTATCCAACTTACCTGGTAGAGCCAGAACTGCTCCTGGTTGCACGATTTCTTGGGGCGCTAGCTGAGGTGTTTGAGCGATCGCTGAATTCTTTTTATCTGCTGTGCATCCAAAGGTTTGAGTTATAGCAAGTCCTAATAGAAGTGTGAATACAGGTAGTGGTAATTTAGCCAGCATAAATTTGCACGTCGATCACGCTGTAGTGTCAGATATAACAAGTTATTATTACAACTTCATAGAACCGGATTTCTGAAAATGCGTAAGTATAGCCCGCACTTCGGCTGCGCTCAGTGACCACCGCAGGCATCGCTATATATACAGCAATACAGTTCAGTTAAGCATTTCTTTATTCTCTCAGTGCCGCGCTAGTTGCTACCCTGCGGGAACGCTTTCAGCGAACAAGTCGGGTAACCCGATGCTACTTGCTCATAGGGGAAACCCCCAAGACCGCAGTAGCTCCCCAACGCACTGGCTTCTCTGCGTCTCTGTGGTAGCCTGCGGCAAGCCGCTCCGCGTCTACGTAAAAAAAATTGACTAAAATAAAACTGTTGTATCTGGTATTCCTCACTAGCTCACTGCGAGAAAAAACCAACAAACAGTAGAGGCAAAAGTATTAGTAGGGACACAATTAATACGAGGGTTGCCGGCTCGATTTTAATCTGGTTCTTTTGTGGATCGCGCATTTGGCTTGCTCTGGAGAAATAAGTATATTAACTCAGCCTAAAGGATGTGTATTCCTTTTTCCAAGCCCAATAAGGTTGAAAAACGTAAATTTTTCGCAACTTTATCGCCCTATTAGCTTATTTCTTCCAAGGTAGTTTAGTTCCCATTTCAGTCAATGCAGAAAAAATGAGATAGAGGACGAGCAACCCAGCACCCGCAAAGAAAGCCAGTAAATCGTTATCCATAAATGCTATGTGCTAAAACTTTGCTAATCATAGCGAAATCTACTAATCTTTAGCATTTTTCTGAGTCTGCAATCTTTGGTCTTGTGGATGCAAACTGTACCAGCCATACCAGTGGCGAACTGCTAGCCAAACAGCTGAAAGCAAACCCGCTAGGCTGAGTGTGAGGCCGCTAAATGGTACTAATAATCCAAAAATTGGTAATACTGCTCCAGCAATAGTGCAGATAATAGCAGCCAAAGAAGCACTGCGACTAGCTCCCAATCCCCATGTTAAAAACAGTAAGATAATGGAAATTAAAGTCCAAGCCAACTGAGCATTGATGACACGAGCCAGATAGGTCAAAACCAATAGACAAGCAAAGAAAATACTACCAGCGATCGCAACATTTTTGAAACTCATTGGTAGTGATAAATATAACAACAAAATCCACCACAGAAATATTGATGGTGCTAGCAATAAAAGACGCGGAATTACTCCAGTATTACGAATCGGTTCGGTATTAGTAAACACTCCAAATGGATTTTTAACTGAAACATTCTCGTCAAATTTCCAGGTAAATTGCGTACTACGTCCGTCAGATTTAATCTCATCAGGTTCAATACCACTAGCAAAATTAGCCGGAGCAAAGTTAGCATTTGCTATAAGACGGAAGTTAGATAGTATCTGTCCCTCTGCACTATAAACCCAGCGAGGCCCACCTCTAGCCTGATAAGTGACTCGAAGAGTGGTTTCTTCCCCTGGTTGTAACCGGAAGGGAAAACCATAGTCTCCCGGATTGGTTTGTTGTAACCTATTACCGTCACGCTCGATTTTGTAGCTAGAAAGAAGTGTGTAGCCGTTTGGTGGCGGTGCTTCAAAGAAAAAATTATTAATATCCTTGAGTTGGTTAACTACTTTATAATCGGCAGTATAATCTGCCCGATAAATTGAGCTACGACCTGGAACATCTACACTTTGGTCAAGCTTGACTTGAATTTGCGAACCAGCTAACGTCAAGAAGCGGTTAATTTGTCTTGTCTCATTTACCTTGACTATTTTGTTACCGACTTGAGTGTTATATGAGTATGGCTCCTGGATGGTGTAGCGCACTTGCGGGGCAAGTTGTTCGAGCTTGTCACCTGCCACACTTTCAGCAACTTGAGCCACCTTTGCCTGTTCCCAGTAGTGGTAGCGATTGCTTAAAGTTGAACAGAGAAAAAATCCTGGTACTAAGAGAACTAATACTAGAGTTAAATGCTGTAATCCGCGCAACAGTTGAGAATAGCCAACAGCCCATTCACCGATGAATATAAGCTGTTCCGGCTGGTTGCGACGGAGAGAAAAACTTATCAGTGCGATCGCAACTCCCAAAGCTACGATCAAAAATACTAATAACAGTGAAGCTTTGAGCGCCTGGGTTCCAAATTGAACAAGCTCAATCGGATGCGTCAAATCGGGTAATCCGGGAATACCTTGAGCAGAGGATGACATTGGCTAAATTTTTGCAGAATTTGGAGAACCAGACCGATAAATTTGCTGAAAAGTTTCTGAATAATAGTTTTATTTAATACGCAGCTATTTTCAAGAAGTGCTGCTGAATTTCTCAACGGCAACTGAGAACTTACACAAAAATCTCTCAAATTCTTATTTATCTGTGTTCTCTGTAGCTCTGCGTTAGCCTGTTGCAAGTCTTATTGAGTCTACATCTCTCTGTTAACCATCCCTAAGTCTAATTATCTCAACATCAAAAACCCGGCCATCATGACCGGGTTTTTGAGTTGAAACATGGGGCTATATTGCCCAAAGGTTAGTTATAGAAGTTCAGTATAAAATCGATGCTCTGATTAGGGATACCGCTTGACTGTTATCGATTTCGGAAAATTAGCTAAAAATTTTTGAGTAGTCTTCCTTTCTCTTCCAAGCAGCAACCGACTGGTAGCGCCAGAGTGTAGGATTGAGAAATATTGATTTTCCGGCTTTTGCTGATGAATAATGGATTTGGTAGCTGGCAAGAATGGTTAACAGTATTCGCCTATCTAGGTTTTACAGTCTTTATTATCTGGCGCGTGTTTACCGCCGAGAAGAATTAAAAAAGCTACATATCATTTCACCAGGGTCTTTTTGCTCAAAGGGTAAAACACCTCCACCTTTTTGAACCTTGACTCGTTCCCGGCAATTGTAAACCTTGGTGGGTCTTTTTACTCCATCTATACTAACGGTTGCCCTGTATTCCCAATAATTTTTAGCACTTCGGTTGATGCTGAGAATGCAAATCTGGTGGTGTTGGCGTAGCCCGTTGTAGAAATCGTAATTGCGGCACACTGATGCAAAGGCTGGATGTGCTACGGATAAGTTTAGTATCAATAGCAACATAAATATTCCTACTTTTATCCTGTTCATAAAAAATCATTTAACATTAGGAACTCCGTAAAAATAAAATACCAGCTATAGGAGAGTCCTATAGACAATTTGTATTGAGCAGAAAAGTCTCAAATTTGATGGTGTTCATGTACCATACCCTAAGACCGATTCGTAATATCCTGCAAAAAGCCGGACTTCGTGCGTCTACGACGTAATTGAGAAAGTCAGATTACATCTAGCTGGGTTTCCAGCATTTGTGTCTGTAATTTTATTTTGAAGAATTGATATAACAATAATTTGCAAAAAAAAGCCAGTCTTAAGGACGATAAAATTGCGATTAAAAACAAATTTTGAGCAATCTCAGATTGCACGCTGTTGTGCGGCAGTGCTGCTTTTCGGTCAAGTGTGGCTACATTTTATTCAGGGAAAAACTTACTACCGCAAAATTATGCAACATCTGGTGACTGCTGGCCCCGGTTCTATCTCTCCAGTTCTCCTGGTTAGCGGTTTTGCAGGAATGATTTTTACTATTCAGACGGCAAGAGAATTAGTCCGATTTGGGGCTGAAAATGCTGTGGGAGGGGCTTTTGCCTTAGCTTTTTGTAGAGAATTAGCTCCAATTTTAACCGCTAGTATTATGGCAGGACAAGTGGGTTCTGCTTTTGCAGCAGAAATAGGTGCAATGCGGGTAACTGAGCAAATTGATGCACTTTATATGCTCAAAACTGATCCCATTGATTATCTAGTACTTCCTAGAGTAATTGCTTGTTGTTTGATGGTGCCTTTGATGACGATTTTGGCTTTAGTTACTGGGATTATCGGCGGAGTTTTTGCCGGCTCGTACTTTTACAAAATTATTCCCGAAACATTTTTAGAATCAGTCAGAAATTTTTTAGAACCATCAGATTTGTTTATTATTTTGTTAAAAGGGTTTATTTTTGGTTTGCTGGTTGCTGTCATCGGCTGTAGTTGGGGTTTAACTACTAAGGGGGGAGCTAAGGAAGTAGGAGAATCGGCAACAAAGGCAGTTGTTACTAGTTGGGTATCCATTTTTATCATGGATTTTTTCCTTTCTCTACTACTATTTGATCAGCCTGCATTTTGAAGGGGGAAGGGCAGGAAAATTAGTGGTAACAGAGTTTGTCTATTCGCATAGCGTCCCATAGGGAAGTACAGTTTTCCTCCTGCCTCCTGCCTTCATTTATAAATCTTTAGGTAAGAAATATCAGTTTTGAAGCTTTGATGCAGCCCACCATAGACATCCCTAGTTTTTTTGAATATACTTCATAACTTTACGAGAACATGGGAATATATTAACTCGTAAATTAGCGCACCCAAAGCTAAACCTGCAAATGAAAAGATAGATGCAGTAAAAAAAGCTAGCCCTTCTCTAAGACCTGCTCTTTGGAAATCTATCCTGACTAATATAGTTGCCGAAATGATGAGTAAAGTATCAAGAAATACCCTAAACCAGGCAATCATCAGAAAAAATAAGAAAGCTGCTAAGACAGCAACGCCAAAAGACCTGACGTTTGATTTAAGCAAAATACTGAGGTAATAGGTCATTTTCGGCCAAGGAGTGGTCAACGTCACTATTAAAAACAAGATTGCAACCACAGTCAGCACCCACACAAATAGAGGAGCGTGTGTTTCAGATATTACCCAGCCCAAGGTACTGTAACTAAGCAGTACTAACGCCAGGGACACCCAAGGAACTCTTTTAAAAATTGACATGGATTAATATTCCTAGTACAGGGTCAAGGTATTATTCCATTATTAAATTTTATATAGGAATGCGCTTTAATTTTTGTTCGCACAGCGTGGTATAGCCATAATTATTTGGCTTAAGAGGCAACAGGAAAAAAGGCTCTTTGAGTTGCACCTAGCTTCGCAAAAATCAAAAATAAACTTTATAGAAGGCAGACTATTATAACTATTGATTAATAGCTAAACAATCATTTTCTGCCCACCAAGCGTAGATTGGCGTGTCGCTATCTGGTAAAGCACCAAAAGTATTAGGTTGCAATACATTTATCCTAATACTATTTGTTAATTCCACAACATAATTAACGTGTGTGCCCAAATACATAACATTAATAAGCCGCCCTTCAAAGCAGTTAGCTGGCAAATTGGGTGGATAAAGCGAAAGCTGTATTTTTTCTGGGCGCACACTCACTACTACCGCTTGTGATAATTGAGATGGTGTATCTTCAGCGCGGCTAATGATAATTGAGAGTCCTGTTTTTGTGGAAATTTTAATACTAGAGGATTCTACCGCTACGATTTCACCACTAAATAAATTAGTATCGCCAATAAAATCAGCAACAAAAGATGTCTGGGGACGTTCGTAAATTTGGCTGGGAGTGCCAACTTGTTCAATTTTGCCTTGGTTCATGACGGCAATGCGATCGCTCAAAGATAATGCTTCTTCTTGGTCGTGTGTCACCATCACAAAGGTTACTCCTAAGTCTTTGTGTAAATTTGATAACTCAACCTGCATCTCTTTACGTAGTTTTAAATCTAAAGCCCCTAAAGGTTCATCCAGTAATACGACGGTGGGACGGTTGACTAAAGCCCTTGCTAAGGCGACTCGTTGCTGTTGACCACCAGAAAGTTGACTGGGAAAGCGCGATCGCAAACTTTCCATTTTCACTAACTTTAAAGCTTCTTGAACTCTAATTTCAATTTCCGATTTGTGGATTTTTTTTAACCGTAGTCCAAAGGCGATGTTATCCCAGACATTCAAGTGATTGAATAGAGCGTAACTTTGAAATACAGTATTGACGGGTCGGCGGTAAGGCGGCACATTAGTCATAGACTGACCCTGAATCAACACTTTGCCGGCATCAGCGATTTCAAAGCCAGCAATTAAACGTAGTGTTGTTGTTTTGCCACAACCGGAGGGGCCTAAAATACTAAAAAATTCTCCTTGCCTGACATCTAAGTCTATTCCGTGTACTGCTGGTTCTTGGTTAAAAAACTTGAACACGTTACGCAGTTCAACATCAAGTGGCTGAAAAGTTGTTATCCCCCTCTGATTCTGCATGACAATTTGAGCCATAATCCTTAGTAGAATGCCGTGATCTTACGTAACTTTGTCAGTAGTCTATTGGGCAGACTATATTTGACACTTTGGTTTATTGTATCCGCCAAAAACAATTGTTCAAGAATATACTTGCCCGATTTTTTCATACCCAGTTTTGGGCATGAGTTTAGGGTAATTGTATACAGATAATACCGCTCTTAGAATCATTCTTTGTCTTATGTCTTTATTCCCATCAATTGGCAGCAAAAAAGATACACGTACAGTTGGACGTGGTTTCCAATCAATATTTTTAATCGTATTTACCCTCTTAATGACCACTGGGATTGAGGCTCGTTTGGCCTATTTGCAAATTGTTGAAGGCCCAAAACTCCGAGAACGAGCCGAAGCGAACCGTATTCGGATGATTTCTAAACAACCGGAACGGGGTAATATTTTTGACCGCAACGGTAAACTTTTAGCTAGTACTCGCTATCCTAGTTCTGTATACTTGTGGCCGATGGCACATACAAAGCCTTCTTGGCCTGTAGTTGGCCCGCGTCTAGCGCAAATTCTCAATATTCCGCAAGATGAGATGGAAAAAAAATTAGAACAAGCAGGTGCTAATTCTTCTTCACTCATCCGAATTGCTCGCGATCTCAATGAAGCAGAAATTACGGCGCTTAAGGAGTATAAAAATGAACTTCCAGAAGTGGAAATTAATACAGATTCTGTACGTTATTATCCTCATGGGAAGCAATTGGCTCATGTATTAGGCTATACGCGAGAGTTGACCGCCGACCAGTTAAAGGATAAGAAGCAGGAAGGCTACCGGCTGGGGGATGTAATCGGTCAGATGGGGGTGGAAAGAGCCTATGAGAAAGTGCTACGAGGCGAATGGGGCGGTCAGCAGGTGGAAGTAGATGGTGCGGGTAGACCAATCCGAGTTGTGGGCGAAAAACAGGCAAAAGCTGGTAACGATTTGCATCTGACCATAGATTTGGATGTGCAACAGGCAGCAGAAAAAGCTTTAGGAAATCAACGAGGTGCGATCGCAGCACTCGATCCGAATAATGGTGCTGTTTTAGCATTGGTCTCTTACCCCACCTTTGATCCGAATATCTTCTCAAAACAAAAACTCTCCCAGAAAGATTGGGAAAGCGTGCAAGGGAAAGATCATCCGTTGGTTAATCGGGCTTTGAGTGCCTTTCCACCTGCCAGTACTTTTAAAGTTGTCACCACGACAGCCGGATTGGAATCAGGTGAATTTTCTCCTGACTCAATATTACAGACCTTTGGTTCTCTTACCGTTGGTGGGGTGACTTTTGGTGAGTGGAACCACGCCGGATTCGGACCATTAGGATTTCCACGAGCGATCGCTATGAGTAGTGATACTTTCTTTTATCAAGTTGGTAGAAAAGTTGGTGGCCCAACTTTAATCCAATGGAGCCGCAAATATGGATTTGGTCAAAAAACTGGCATTGAATTTCCCAACGAAGAATCAAAAGGCTTGGTTCCAGATGAAATATGGAAGCAGAAAGTTTTGAAGACACCTTGGACTGTAGGCGACACCATTAATATGTCAATTGGTCAAGGCGCTTTACAAGTAACACCCCTACAATCGGCAATTATGTTTTCTGTCCCTGCTAATGGCGGGTATCGAGTTCAGCCACATTTGCTCAAAGACAACGAACAAGCAAAAAGTTGGCGAGAATCGTTAAATATGAAGCCGTCAACTATCAAAGTTCTCCGCGATGGACTGCGGAAGGTAGTGAGCGAGGGTACTGGTAAGCGCTTGGATGTGCCCACAATTGCCCCAGCGTCTGGAAAGAGTGGCACTGCTGAAGCTGGTGTTGGTCGCCCAAATCATACTTGGTTTGGTGCTTATGCGCCCAGTAATAAGCCGGAAATTGTGGTTGTGGCCTTTGGTGAAAACTCTGGCGAACATGGCGGTACTGTTTGTGGGCCTATGGTTTTACAAGTGCTAGAAGCTTATTTTCAGCACAAGTATCCAGGTAAGTATAAAAAATTTCAGCCCGATCCATCAGAAGCAAAAACTCAGAATTCAGGACATGGCACTGGAGACTAGTGCCGCAGGGCGGAATTAAAAATTAAAAGTGACGCTCGCAGACTCGCTAACGCTGCGCTAAAAAAATTAAAAATGAATACAGCGTAAGGGCTTTAGACATTTCAAATGGGTGGTTTATTTCCGCCGAACTGTACTAGTGTGCAAAGTTCAAAATTCAAAAAGCCTTTGGGCGATGAGATGGAAGAGAGTAGCTTATGGTATTAATTGAAAACAATTAATCACTGCCTATTAGTTTGCTATTAAATACCTGCTAAGAAATGAGCAGAATTGTTTACAGATAATCTTAATTTTGAAATCTTCTTTGTCTTATGACTATATTTAAATCATCTCCACTTGGCGGACAAAAAAATACACGTACAGTTGGACAGAGTTTCCAGCCGATATTTTTGATTATATTTACTCTATTAATGCTGACGGGAATCAGTGTTCGTTTGGCATATTTGCAAATTACTGAAGGAGCAAGCCACCGAAAACGAGCTGAATCAAATCGAATTCGGATGATTGCCAAACAACCAGAACGGGGTAATATTTTTGACCGTAATGGCAAACTTTTAGCCAGTACTAGCTATCCTCGCTCCGTATACTTGTGGCCGATGGCACATACTAAGCCTGCATGGTCAGTTGTGGGGGCACGTCTATCTCAAATTCTTGAGGTTCCTCAAGAAGAGATGGAGAAGAAATTAGAAGAGGCAGGCGCTAACTCTTCTTCACTTATACGCATTGCTCGTAACTTGAATGAAGCACAAATTACGGCATTGAAGGAGTATCAAACAGAACTTAAAGATGTAGAAATTCATACAGAAGCCGTTCGTTATTATCCCCACGGCAAGGAATTAGCTCATGTATTAGGCTATACGCGAGAACTGACCGCCGACCAGTTAAAAGAAAAGAAGCAGGAGGGCTACAGATTAGGTGATGTGATTGGTCAAATGGGAGTTGAAAAAGCTTATGAGATAAGCCTGCGAGGCGAATGGGGTGGTCAGCAGGTAGAAGTCGATGGTGCAGGTCGGCCACTCCGGGTTTTGGGGGAGAAGCAAGCGAAGCCTGGTAAAGATTTGCACTTGACCCTAGATTTAAATATGCAAAAGACAGCAGAAAAAGCTTTAGGCGATCGCGACGGTGCGATCGTGGCACTTGACCCAAAGAACGGTGCTGTTTTAGCAATGGTATCTCACCCCACCTTTGACCCCAATATTTTCTCGAAGCAGAAACTCAGCCAAAAAGATTGGGAAACTGTACAAGGTGCAGATCATCCCTTAGTCAATCGCGCCCTCAGCGCCTTTCCACCCGCGAGTACCTTCAAAATTGTCACTACCACAGCTGGTCTAGAATCAGGTAAATTTTCTCCTAGTACAGTCTTGCAAACCTACGGTTCCTTAAGTTTTGGCGGTACCCGATTTGGTGAATGGAATCACGCCGGATTTGGGCCGTTGGGCTTTGTCGGTGCATTACAGTGGAGTAGTGATACCTTCTTCTATCAAATTGGTCGCGGAGTCGGCGGCCCAACTTTAATTGAATGGACTCGCAAGTATGGATTTGGTAAAAAAACCGGCTTTGAGTTTGCCAACGAAGAGGCAAAAGGTTTAGTGCCAGATGAGACATGGAAGCAGAAAGCTTGGAAGATACCTTGGACTGTAGGAGACAGCATTAATATGTCAATTGGTCAAGGTGCTTTACAAACTACACCCCTGCAAGTCGCCATTATGTTTGCCGTGCCCGCGAATGGTGGCTATAGAGTCCAGCCGCATTTGCTTAAAGACAATGAAGAAGCAAAAAGCTGGCGAGAATCTTTAAATATGAAGCCGGCAACCATAAGTGTTCTCCGGCAAGGACTACGGAAAGTAGTAGCTGAAGGTACTGGTAAGGTTTTGAAGCAGGCAACAGTTCCCCCAGTCGCGGGTAAGAGTGGTACTGCCGAAGCCTGGAAGGGACGTGTTAAGCAAAATCACGCCTGGTTTGGTGCTTATGCACCTGCTGAACAGCCAGAATTTGTAATTGTGGCATTTGCGGAACATTCCGGCGGTGGCGGTGGTAGCATTGCTGCGCCAATGATCTTACAAATTATGGAGGAATATTTTCAGCGCAAGTATCCAGGTAAGTATCAGAAACCAACGCCTAAGAAAGTATAAAATTGTAACTTGGGATTACCGTAATTTTACTTTTTCATCGAGATAAAATTTCCCGACCAGATGCGATCGCCAAAAAAATTGCTGAATACTACTGTCCAGCCCTTAAGGAAGTGATTCTTCAGCCTCCGTTAGGAGAAGAAGACCAGTAAAACTAATTACTGCTGACTCTGCCAATTTTAGATTTTGAATTTTGGTGAAGCAGCGCGGTCTTGGGGGTTTCCCCCATGAGCGACTGCTGAACCCGGAGGGATTGAAGGAAAAATCTAAAATCTAAAATCTAAAATCTAAAATCGAACAACTCCTATGGCGTTATCTTAGCGGGTTTCAAATTTCTGGCTTTATAAAACATTTCCAAGCTGTTGCGATCGCCGACAAAACGCCAATGCCAAGGCTCATAACTCACACCTTGAACATTATCTTTAGGAAAAGACACTTCAAAGCTAAAACGTGCTGCATTTGCTTGCAGCCACTGATAAGCCTTGGTCTTGTCAAAATTGGTTTGGAGATTAGTTGCTGGTACAGATCCATCCCCAACATCCACAGCATAACCTGTGTGATGTTCGCTATGACCAGGAGGAGCGCTGAGGGCAGCTCGTTCTGCTGGTGTTTGATTTCGTTGGGCACCGACACCAAAAAATAATTGTTCCTGGTCTTTCACTGAGCGAAAGCCAGAAATGGGCACTAAAGTTACACCTGCACTCCGGGCTGCTGCTACCATCTCCTCAAACTTTTGGGCAGCAGATTTTCGCATTCTAATGCCCCTATTTGCGGAGATGGTTACTAGTTCTGACTGAGGGGCTTCTGGGTAAGGAAAATGCCCTAATATAGTATCGCTAGAATTATTAGATGGTGCTGGAGTCGGAGGAGTAGAAGTCGCTGGTAAAGGTTGAGAATCGGCGGTTTTTTTGGGTGCAGTGACGAAAAACAAAAAACCGCTAATTAAAGCCAGCAGGATAAATCCCACCACTCCACCAATCAGCATAATTTGGGGCTGCAACCACATTTTGCGTGCTGCAACAGGTGTATCACGTACAGCCACTGGAATATCATCACCAAGGTCATTCGATGAGTTTTGCGGTTTTCCAGAAAACCCTGCCTTATTCAAGCGTAAACTCCTGTTTTTGTGGAATAGCCATAACAGATTTTGCACTGGACAAAAGTAGACGTAACAGGTAGCATTTTACATCTGTGGTTCTTAGGCGCAATCTTGACAAACCTTTTAGAACTATACGTCAAGCTGGGAGGATTAGTCCTGGTAGGTTTTGTTCTGGGACGCAAACTACCTGTAACAGTTCCTACACGTTTGGGACAGTTTCTTTTTTGGGTGGGAGTACCCATAAGCATAGTATCGTTTTTGCGTCAATCTAGCTTGTCGGGACAAATTTGGATTGCACCTGCTACCGCTTACCTCGCCATTTTACTAGGAGCATTTTTAGCTTGGTTAGGAATTAAAGCGCAAGCCTATTTTAGAAATACTGTCTCCGAACTACCAACTCAAGCTAGCTTGATATTAGCAGCAATGTTGGGTAACACAGGTTATCTTGGTTTTCCCATTACCTTAGCAATGGTAGGCAAGGAATACTTTGCTTGGGCGCTATTTTACGATTTGTTAGGTTCATTCCCAGGAACTTACGGTTTGGGTGTATTACTAGCAGCGCGTTTTGGCGGCGGTGTTCAGAGTCATTGGCAGATTGCCAAGTCTATCTTAATTAATCCTGCGCTGTGGGGTTTCGGATTTGGCTTGCTTTTTCGGCAGGTGACAATTCCCCCAGTTACGGAATTCTGGTTAGAAAAATTTGCTTGGAGTAGTGTAACTTTATCCCTGGTATTAATTGGAATGCGACTGGCGCTGCTCAAATCTTGGCGTAGCCTACCACAAGTAGGGATGAGCTTGGGAATCAAAATGCTGCTAGTTCCCTTGATATTGGGCAGTATTCTACCAGTATTTGGAATAACTGGAGCGATCGCAAAAGTAATTGTCTTACAAATGGCCATGCCTCCAGCTTTTGCCACACTCGTAATTGCTGAGGCATTCAATCTCGATCGCGATCTGGCAGTTACAGCCCTAGCTACTGGAGCTATAGTATTATTACTTACTCTCCCCGTTTGGCTGTGGCTGTTTTGATTTTGGATTTATGCACTGTGACACATATCAGTTAAATTTCTACTGGATGTTGCCCATAATATGGCAAAGCCTCTGACCAATTAGGGTACTTACCTTCTTGCCAATCGAGATTAGCTAGTTCTAAAATACTTGTCACCGTCGCTGCTAACCCAGATTGAGCTTGAACCAACTGATAATTAGTATTCCAATTCCCTAAAGTTTCTTGCCATGCTTCTGGTGTGAACACTCTATCTGGTAAACACACTTTTAATTTAGAAGTATCTGGCTCAAACTGATAAATAGCACCAAAAATTTGACCTCGTTGTGCTGGCATTTCCACAGCAATAGTTTTTGGATTTGGACTTTTGCCTGCTTCTGCCCAAGCCACCGCAGCTAAAGTTGAAATTGCAAATATAGGGATATCTAATTGTTGACCTAAAGTTCGAGCAGTGACAACACCAATGCGAGTTCCTGTAAAGCCACCAGGGCCTTTTGCAACTGCGATGAAAGACAAATCTGCCCAAGTTTGCGGTTTGATAAAGTCAATTAAATATTGATGGATTAAGCTAGATAAATCACGTCCCAAATCCCAAACTTGTGAGCGATGCTCACCAGCAAAGTTACTAATTGCCAATCCTAATTCGGGAGTAGTGGTGTGTAGTGATAAAGCGTATTTTGTTGCTGTGAATTGTTTTAGTTCTGTAGTCAAAGTTAATTAAAATATTGATTTTTCTATAGTTAACTTGATGTATCTATTCAAGCACATCATAGTTACGAATTTTCACTTTGTTTTTATCCCCATGAGGGGAAGTAATTGAAAAACTCTACCCTTTTATCAGCCTTACTATGACAGTTTTTGAAGGGTTTATTTTAGTAGGTATCTAATTTACCTGTCATTCAGCTTAAATTATTGACAATAGGATAAAGGTCTACCGTCCTCAAATTGCTTACAAAGCAGGCGTTTCGCGGGGTTGAACGAAAGAAAAAGGGTTTTAGCGATCGCTATACCCCTACGAATAACCTACGTGTGTAAAGTCAAACTAAATACTTTTACTCTCACTAGGAAACTTGGGATGGAATTGTCAAGATTTTGTTATTAATGGGCTGAGGCATAATATACTATTTTTGACTTCTCAAGTCGGCACTAATTCACCAGGACGCAATTTCGACCACTTACCCGTTTCCCGTTTAAAGCTGAGACAACCAACAACATCCCATTCCATCTCAATCACATCATCGTTTGTCCGAATATTGACATTGATAGAAGGTTCATTCGGATCAAAACTGGGTGTTTCAGTCAAGTGAGGCTGTTGGTGCTGCCCTTCTACGGCATGATAGGTAACACAGCTGTCTACATAGTGGCAGTTCACACAAATACACATAATAGAACCAACTCCAGGGGCCTTTATTGTTAATCTAACTTAAGCCCAACCGTTATTCATGAGTTGCTGGGTTGATTTTTATTACAATGCATGAATCAATTCTTTCTACCCTAGCTCCCAAAAATTGGCCTTTTAGTTTAGAATTCTTGCCACAACCCGCTTATATGGTGGGTGGCGCTGTGCGAGATGCGCTACTTGGCAGAACTCGTGAATATCTGGATCTAGATTTTGTTATACCATCGAAGGCGGTAAAGGTAGCAAGAGCGATCGCTCATCATTACAAAGCTGGTTTTGTGTTACTAGATGCAGAACGACAAATTGCTCGTGTGGTTTTTCCCCACGCCACAGCCGACTTTGCCCAACAGGAAGGAGATAGTTTAGAGGTTGATTTGCACAGACGAGACTTTACAGTAAATGCGATCGCCTATAATCCCCATACACAAGAAATTATCGATCCTCTACAAGGTTATGTAGACTTACAACAGGGCATTTTGCGAATGATATCACCCGCAAACTTAGAAGATGATCCTTTGCGCTTAATGCGAGGTTATCGCCAAGCCGCCCAATTAGGTTTTACTATTGAGCCAGCTACCCGAACCGCAATTTGTTCTTTAGCATCACATCTGAGCAAAGTTGCAGCCGAACGAGTTCGGGTAGAAATTGGCTATCTACTGGCAAATTCTCAAGGTACTCCTTGGATCGCAAGTGCTTGGGAAGATGGTTTAATTGCCCCTTTCTTCAAAAATGCTACTCGTGAAAGCTTGAGCAAACTAGCCGCAGTTGATAATGCAGCCGTCTTAATCACAGAAAATTGGCAACAATTAGGGGCAAAACTACAAGAATATGTCCGCGATAGTATCAAAACGACTTGGTTAGGTATTGCCAAACTTGCTTGTCTTGTCAATCCCAATCCAGAATTAGCAGAAATAGAGCTACAACAACTAACTTATAGTCGTGTCGAAATTCGGGGTGTAACCACTGCTTTAAAATTGTTACCGCAGTTTAAAGTAGTTAATATGTCCTTGCGAGAACAATACTTTTTATTCCGTGACGCAGATATTGTGTTTCCCACTGCGGCAGTATTGGCTGTGGCACTTGATAATTTGGTAGAGGCGATGTCTGGTGACAAGCCACAACACACAGCAGTCGCTACAAGTTTGGAAACCAAAGCAAGGAACTGCCCTGTCTTGACACTTTTAATCAACCGCTACCTTAACCCTGACGATCTGGTTGCTCATCCCTCTCTACTAGTGAGCGGGAAGGAGTTGATCATAGCATTAGATATTCCAGCTTCACCAATCATTGGACAACTTTTGACAGAAATTGCCGTAGCGCAAGCTGAGGGTAAAGTCTCAACGCCAACAGAAGCGATCGCTTATGCACGTCAATTACAAGAAAAGGCAGAAGGTAAATAGAAAGAAATGTATCTAGCGTTTTGAAGGGTGCATTGCTTCTCCCTGCTAAATTGAGGGAGTTAAGTGTAATATTTGCAAGAAAATTGCGATCGTTTAATCAATATTGTCAGTATACGCATCATATATGCTACTATTTGCTTGCTATTATCATGTTGTGTTTTTCTTGCAATTTAGCATAGATGGATAACCTAATGGATTATACACCAGTCTATTTATTTAATGGCCTAGTTAGCCGGCAGAATGCGCCCTCGTATATTTACTTAACCACTTACCAGAAAAAAATACCTCTTGGTTTTCCTAATAAGCGGAGTCTTTATGCGTAGCCTTTTTTGGATAGGACTAACTGCTAATGAATGGAAAGCCTTTAATTTTGGTTGTAGAACACAATCTACATGATTTAGAGCTACTTAATTCTCATCTAGGAATATTAAATTTTTCATGCATTTGTACCAAGCAAGGGGTGAGGGCTGTGATGTTAGCACAAACTCATCAACCAGATTTAATCCTGCTAGATACGATGCTATCTAATTCGAGTGCTAACCAAGTCATTAATGAACTCAAACACAATTCAAAAACTGCTACTATCCCAATTATTGCAGTAATACCTCTAACAGTGGTACAAGATGATGAATCCACAACGCTTACAGGATTTGATGATTGTATTACTAAACCCTATGATTTTAATCAATTAGAGGTGGTAATCAGTCGGCATATTCAGTTTCAAAACTTAAGTATTCAATATTATAAGTAAGTGAGCGTAAATAATTGTTGTTGGGATAAGGCAATAGGCAATAGGGTTTTAGCCTAGTTCCTTTTTATTTACATAGTTTGGTTTTATTATGCTAATTTACTCAGTAGATATTCAAGAAATAGACTGAGAGACTTCTCTGTAGTTTTGCAATATATTTATTACGGATTTATTTAAAATAATTATCTAATTTTAGGAATGTAAAAGTTGTTAATCAATGATTAATGAAGTCTCCCATTAATTACTGCATTGATGGTAGTTTGTTCATGGGTAATCAGCTTGTTTTGTATCCAATAAGTGTAGGCATAGTTTGCCGCAGGCATCACCTACATTTCCCAACTTAGGAATAAGATAGCCATGTTTATCCAAATTATTATCTATTAAGTACGTATAGAATATCACATCATAGTATTGCCCACAAAATCGCTAGATACCTTATGGTGCAGCGAATAAGCAGACAGTTACATATACCTGAACCAAACACAAAGACTTGTTGGGATGACCGATCGCTGACAATATCCACGATCAAAACACCTTCAAAGGCGATCGCATCAACAACGCTATAAATATGCTCTCAGTTTGTTCAAATAAAGTACGACGCAACTGTGTTTCTGGAATCCCAAAGCGCTTGCTAATTTCTGGTAAATCCCAAATTAGGCATAGTCATTATTTCTTTAAGGATGTTTTCTCAACTATTAGTCACTAGGAATGCGTCAACTACCTCTAGCGAGTTTTTATTTTATCACCCTGGATGTCGAGTGTAATATTAGTCATATTGCTGAATACAATAAAGCACACAGGAAATTCATAAATAGCAATTAATCAGCGTGAATTTAAAGATGACTTTAAAAATGGCTCAGTAGATATATTTTGTGAGAAAGTTAATACAAAGGTATATTCACTGATTTCAAATTCATGGATTCTTTATCTATCAATTCCTTACTTGAAGAGTTGAAAAACCCCGATGCTACAGTCCGGGACAAAGCAACCAGAAAAATCTGGCGGATCTGGTTTCAGCAAAAGGGAATCTATGGGCTGGAAATAATTGACCGTAGTCAAAAGTTACTGGATGCGGGTGAAATTGCTGAAGCTGAAACAGCACTAACGGCACTAATTAAAGACCAGCCAGATTTTGCCGAAGCCTGGAATCGCCGTGCTTTCCTCTATTACAGTATTGGTGATTATCAAAAATCTCTGGCAGATTGTCAGATGGTTGTACAAATAAATCCGATACATTTTGGGGCACTTCACGGTATGGGATTGTGTTATGCAGCACTAGGAGAATATGGTGAAGCGATCCGAGCTTTTAAACGTGCTTTAGAAATTCAGCCCTATTCACTAGTGAATCAAAAGTTGATTCTAGAATGTACATTTAGATTCAGCTACAACGGCAGATAGGAGAGAGCATCATACTGTTTTATGAATCTGTCATCACCCTCATCAACAGCAATTCATCGCCTTAGTCGCCACAATTTTATTCAATACGCTTCTATCTGGATTGGTAGCAGCGTTATTGCTGCTTGGACTAACAGCAACCAACCATCAACTAGCAATTCTCAGTTGGATAAAGTTACGTTAGGTAAAAACTGGATAGCACAAGCAGAACACGGCGAATTTTACCAGGTGATAGCTACTGGTATCTACAAAGACTACGGTTTAGATGCCAATATCAAAATGAGTAACTTTCAGCTTTCCAGCGCTACTCAATTATTGATGGGGGGTACGGTAGATTTCTTTATGGCATTGATGCCGTGAACGCCGTAACACAAAGTATTCCCAAAATTACAGTCGCAGCAATTTTCCAGAAAGACCCTTGGTGTCTTATTACACATCCCAACCCAGCAATTAAAATCCTTGCCTACTTCAAAGGCAAACCAATTTATATTAAATAAGTGGCATGAAAGTGCTGTAAAAAATGAGAATTAAAATTTAAAAACACAGAGGAGTTAATTCTCTGCGAACCCGTGCGTCCCTATGCGTCAAAAAAAGGATATCAACTATGACGATAAAATTGGATGCCCTGATTAATTCTCTAGAAGGTATAGAAACCATTACCGATTCTGCCCAAGTAGCAAAATTATCGCAGGATTATCACAACTTTAGCCCGGTACTGGTACCGAAACTAGAGGGAAAAGTCGGGGATATTGTAGTGCGTCCCGCCAATGAAGCAGAGGTTTTAAAAGTTGCAGCCGCCTGTGCGAAACACCGTATACCCGTGACAGTGAGGGGTGCGGGAACAGGAAATTATGGGCAATGCGTACCCTTACATGGCGGTGTAATCTTAGATATGACCCGGATGCAAGGGATTCCTTGGATAAAACCGGGCGTGGCGCGGGTAGAAGCTGGGGTGAAGTTGGCGGCTTTGGATAAAAAAGCCAGAGAGATTGGCTGGGAAATTCGGATGGCACCCTCGACTTACCGCACAGCGACAATTGGCGGATTTATTGCTGGAGGAAGTGGGGGTGTTGGCTCGATCCAATATGGGTTACTAAGCGATCGCGGTAATATCTTAGCACTGCGAGTAATAACTGTAGAAGATGAACCTCGTGCGATCGAATTACGCGGTGATGATGTATACAAGGTGAATCATGCTTGGGGAATTAACGGCATCATTACCGAAGTAGAAATCCCATTGGGGCCAGCTTATCCTTGGGCAGAAGTTATTGTCACATTTGACGACTTTATGACAGCAGCAAAATTTGGTCAGGCCCTTGGTAATGCTGATGGCATGATTAAAAAGTTGATTTCTGTTTTTGCATCCCCAATACCCCAATACTTTCACGCCCTACAACAGTACATTCCTGAAGGGGCTCACGCCGTATCTTTGATAATTGCTGAATCGAGTTTGGAATTTTTACCGGGTTTGGTGCAGCAATACGGCGGCCAAATTACTTATGAAAAACCAGCCGAGGAAGCAGCCAAAGGAACACATTTAATAGAATTTAGCTGGAACCACACTACCTTACACGCCCGGAGTGTAGATACTACAATTACCTACTTGCAAAGTATGTTCCCTAGCGATTGCAGTTTGCAAGTGGTAGAGCAGTTCTATCATCACTTTGGCGATGAAGTGATGATGCATTTAGAATTTTTCCGCCTGAACGGTGCTGTAGTTACTGCTGGTTTGCAACTTGTTCGCTACACCACAGAAGAACGCCTCAATGAAATTATTCGCTATCACGAAGAACAAGGTGTAAGTATTGGCAATCCCCACACGTATATTATGGAAGACGGAGGCAGAAAAGTTATTGCTCCTGAACAGTTAAAATTTAAAGAAATAGTTGACCCATATCGGTTGATGAATCCTGGTAAAAGCAAGGTTATTCAATTACCAATTCAAAATTAGCAACCTACAGAAACACATACAGCAGACTTCAAGTTGGGTGTTATATACAAGCTAAGTCTCAAAGGTAAGAATAAAGCGTGTTTTACTTCTGTTAACGTAGCCCATTCTGACTCCTTAATTCTGCTGTTTCAGAACTTTGTCTTTAATAATGAACACTGAAATAAACTCTAGAATACCTGTTGCGTTAACCATTGCTGGTTCAGATAGCGGTGGTGGTGCAGGAATTCAAGCTGATTTACGCACCTTTGCTTTTCACTGTGTCCACGGTACTAGCGCTATAACCTGTGTCACGGCACAAAACACTCTAGGAGTGAAAAGGGTCGATGCTATGGCAACAGAGGCTGTTGTGGCGCAAATTCAGGCAGTAGTTGAGGATATTGGCGTACAATCTGCCAAAACCGGGATGTTGCTCAATCAGGAAATTATTTTTGCTGTTGCCCAGCAGGTGGAAGCTTTAGAAATCGAGAATCTAGTAGTTGATCCAGTAATGGTGTCACGTACAGGGGCACAATTGATTGATGATGATGCTGTGAAGACTCTATCCCATGTCCTGATTCCCAATGCGGTTATCATCACGCCGAATCGCTACGAGGCCCAGATTTTGAGCGGGTTAGAAATTAATTCCTTGGAGGATATGCAAGCTGCTGCTGAAATTATTCATAAGACTTTACGAACAAAGGCTGTTTTAGTCAAGGGCGGCGGTATGCAGGGAGATTTGCGTGGCGTTGATATCTGGTTTGATGGGGACAAGTTGGAAGTTTTGACTTGCCAGCAAGTAGAGACAAAAAATACTCACGGTACTGGTTGTACACTATCAGCTGCGATCGCTGCTAATCTGGCTAAGGGAAATGACTTGTGGTCGTCAGTGCAACAGGCTAAGGAGTATGTGACTACTGCACTCACTTACGCCTTAGATATTGGCAAAGGGCAAGGCCCTGTAGGACATTTCTTCCCATTGTTACGAAATTAACCTCGTAGTCAGTTACCAAAGGGATTTGGAACTTGGGTAGGAGCAGAGGAGAAGAGTTTTCCCCTCTGC
>NZ_JADEXU010000362.1 GCF_015206895.1 Nostoc sp. LEGE 12450
AATGCGTGCGCCGTGACAGTTAACGCGGTATACCCAATCAAATTGGGAGAGATTAAGAAGAACATCTCTAAGTCAACCAACTTACCTAGAGTCGAAAGACAAGAGGAACAACCGCATGTTGGTAAAGCCGGAAATAGAGAGAAGGCGTTAAAACTAGAGTCCGGCAAGACTTGTGTGACAGGGTGAAGGTTAAACTACCTGAAGCCTAATTCTGACGGTATATTCGATTGCCTATTCCTACAACGCCTAACAGGAATAATCGTTTGTGTGTAGTTTTAAACATTTGAACCACACAACTTCTTCAAACGGAGTCAGCCAGCGATGAGATGGCTTAACGAATGAATGGGACACCTAAATCACACTACTACGTATCGAGTTAATAAAGCGCGGGATGACCTACGGGGGGCGACCCCTATGGTTACAGAGTTCTCACAGTAGTCCGAGAGTGGGAAAGCCACTCACATGGCAAAGGAGAACAGGTATTCTTCACACTTGTATCGGGAGGTACGCGAGATGCGAAACGCCGAAACGGTTTTAAGTGTAATTCGAGACAGAGGGAATCGTGGTTTACCTCTGGATGATGTCTACAGGCAACTTTTCAATCCTAATCTGTACCTCTTGGCGTACAGTCGCATTTACAAAAATAATGGGGCAATGACGCAAGGAGTTACATCAGAGACTGTGGACGGGATGTCCATCAAAAAGATTGAAAAACTCATAGAAGATATTCGCTATGAACGTTTTCGATGGACACCAGTACGGCGAATTAATATTCCCAAGAAAAATGGGAAAACGCGACCACTGGGCATTCCCACTTGGAACGATAAATTGGTTCAGGAAGTAATACGTTTGATATTAGAAGCGTACTATGAACCCCAATTTTCTAACAGCAGTCATGGTTTTAGACAAGAGCGTGGATGCCATACTGCATTAACAGTAATAGACCGCACTTGGCAAGGAACCAAATGGTTTATTGAAGGAGATATCCGTGGCTGTTTTGACAATATAGATCAGAAAATCTTAATGTCAATTCTCCGCGAGAAAATCCAAGATAATCGATTTTTGAGATTGATTGAAACCTTATTAACGGCAGGTTACTGTGAGCAATGGAGATACCATTCTACACTGAGTGGAACGCCACAAGGGTCAATTGTATCACCCATACTCGCAAATATTTACCTTGATAAGCTAGATAAATTTGTCGAACAGACAGTCATTCCAGAATATACACGAGGTAAATGTCGGGCAGAAAATCGAGAGTATTCAAGGCTCGTAAAACTTGCTTGGTATTACAGGAAAAATGGACAATTCGATAAAGCGCGTCAACTGGAGATTAAATACCAGAAAATGCCCTCTAAAGATGTCCGTGACCCAGAATACAGAAGGCTAAATTACGTCCGCTATGCTGATGATTTTCTACTTGGTTTCATTGGTTCACTTCAAGAAGCAAAAGAAATTAAGGAAAAGCTAAAGACATTCCTAGCCGACAATCTTCAGTTAGAAATGTCAGCAGAAAAGACCTTAATTACTAATGCCAGAAATGAAGCAGCGAACTTCTTAGGTTACGAAATCTTAGTTCAATATTCCGACAATAAGCATACCAATGGTAAACGCTCACTTAATGGAATTACTGCACTAAGAATCCCAGCAAGTTTTGTAGAAGGAAAATGCGCTCTTTATATGAGGAATGGCAAACCCATTCATCGTCCTGAGTTAATAAATGACGATGACTTTACTATCATTAACATTTACCAATCAGAACTCAGAGGCTACGTACAATTCTACAGCCTTGCTCAAAACATTGCATGGCTCCGTAAACTCCAATGGGTTATGTGGAGTTCGTTAATGAAAACCCTTGCCTGTAAACACAAAACTAGCGTAGCCAAAATCTGCGCCAAGTACCAGAAGACGGTAAAACTTCCACAAGGAAGGAGAAAGTGTGTTGAAATAACCGTCCCAGTAGAAGGTAAGAAACCCTTGGTAACTCGTTTCGGGGGCATACAATTAAAACGCAACTTAAAAGCAACCATAAAAGATTTGCCACGAGTGCGAAAACCCGCGTTCAGAAATGAACTGATTAAACGGCTTCTTGCTTCAGAATGTGAGATTTGCGGGGCAACAGGTGATATTGAAGTTCACCATATTCATGCCCTTAAAGACCTCAAAATCAAAGGCAAGAAAGAAAAACCGCAATGGATGCAAATCATGTCCGCACGTAAAAGAAAAACTCTCATGGTTTGCCCTCAATGCCATGATGCAATACACGCTGGTAAACCAATATCTCAACGAGTCTCGCGATAACAGAGTACTGGAGAGCCGTGTACCTGGAAACTCGTAAGCACGGTTCGGAGGGGGCTAGTTAGAAAAGGAGCCAAGGCTTGGAAACCTCGCTAGCTAGCTACCCACTTT
>NZ_JADEXU010000076.1 GCF_015206895.1 Nostoc sp. LEGE 12450
GGAATGGGGAATGGGGAATAGGGAATTAAGGAAGAATACTTAATGCCCAATTCCCATTAAGGAATGTTGCTTTGTTTCTCATAAATGAGACGTGTATGATTGCCATCACTTATTTTCATGCAAGGGTTAACAAATCATGTTCCATGTATAAACCTTTCCTGGAATTTTTAGAAAAAGAGCTATTTCAGCGCTTTGATTTACAAAGTAGGGTCATTCCCCCTGGTTTGGAATTCAAAGTTAGCGATCGCGGCAGAAACCCTGCAACTATTCGCAGTTGGTGTTATCAATCTCAAGAGTTGCGGAAAATTCGCTATACCTATATTGATGCCGGGGAAAGCGCCCAAATTTTTAACAGCGTGATTTATCCTAGCCATAACTACGATTTACCTCTGTTAGGGATTGATTTTTTATCCTTTGGCAAAGTCAAAAATCTAATTGTGCTTGACTTTCAGCCTTTGTTTCAGGATGAAGATTATCAAAACAAATATATAGCTCCGCTAAAATATCTCCATAATAAATACCCGGATTTGGCGCAAAACTTAGAAATGAAGTTTTACGATGCCAACCAGTATTTTTCTAAGTACCTCTTGTTTGCCAAAACAGATGCAGAAACAGTTTCAACGCGAGTCTTTGAAGCTTTCCAAGATTATTTAAACTTGTATTGGCAAATGCTAACAGATGCCCAAGCGCTTCAAGATCCAGAAGATATCCAACGGATTGTCAAAGCCCAAAAAGACTATGACCAATATAGTGCAGACCGAGATCCAGCATCTGGTTTGTTTAGCAGTTACTTTGGTCATGAATGGGCGGAGCGTTTTCTTCATGAGTTCTTATTTGAAGATGCCGTTCCTCTAGCAGTTAGTGCAAGTAAAAGATAATTGGCAGGAGGCAGAAGGCAGGAGGCAGAAGTTTTTTAATTTTTAATTTTTAATTTTTAATTCGGAGCGAAGCGACGTGACACTTTATCAGCCATTTCTCGATTATGCGATCGCTTATATGCGATCGCGCTTGGATTTAGAACCCTATCCCATCCCCACTGGGTTTGAGTCCAAAAGTGCTGTTGTGGGTAAGGGCAAAAATCAAGAAGAAGTTGTCACCACTAGTTACGCCTTTCAAACTGCAAAATTACGGCAAATTCGTGCTGCTCATGTCCAGGGTGGTAATTCGCTGCAAGTGCTGAATTTTGTGATTTTCCCCCGCCTCAACTACGATTTACCCTTTTTTGGGGCGGATCTGGTGACATTACCAGGAGGACACCTAATTGCTTTGGATATGCAGCCCCTATTTCGGGATGATTCAGCATATCAGGCAAAATATACTGAACCAATTCTGCCCATTTTCCACGCCCATCAACAGCATCTATCTTGGGGAGGAGATTTCCCAGAAGAAGCACAGCCCTTTTTCTCTCCCGCTTTTCTGTGGACTCGTCCCCAAGAAACGGCTGTAGTAGAAACTCAGGTGTTTGCCGCTTTTAAAGACTATTTAAAAGCTTATCTGGATTTTGTAGAGCAGGCAGAAGCTGTAACAGATTCCCAAAATTTAGAAGCCATTGAGCAAGCCCAACTGCGATACCTACGATATCGGGCTGAAAAAGACCCAGCACGAGGGATGTTTAAACGCTTCTATGGTGCCGAATGGACTGAAGAATATATCCACGGCTTTTTATTCGACCTAGAGAGAAAATTAACAGTCGTCAACTAGAGGCTCTTGTACAGAAAGTAAGGAGCAATGGCAAATTATAATAGCCTAAGCAACAGCGATCGCATGGTAAGAATTATTTCAGCGATCGCTTTTGTATGTAATAAACTTTGACCTCACTTTCATTCCTCTCTCTACAAAACCAAAATGTTGTAGATCCTCCTAAATCCTCCTTAAAAAGGAGGACTTTGAGAGTTTTTTGCCCCCTTTTTTAAGGGGGGTTGGGGGGATCAAAAGCTTGTGGGATAAATTTAAAAGATTTGTGTGTAGACCGTAGCCCTTTAGGAGAGAGGCTTTGAATCTTACTCCCCCAACGCTAGTAGAGAAGGGGCTGTTCTTGTTAGGTCTATATCAAACTCAACTATAAACTACATCCACGAGTATCAAAGGCTCATTCACGAAGCTTTGAGGTTCATTAACGGAGTTCAAAGACTCGTTCACGAAGCTCTGAGGTTCATTAACGGAGTTCAAAGGCTCATTCACGAAGCTCTGAGGTTCATTAATGGAGTTCAAAGACTCGTTCACGAAGCTCTGAGGTTCATTAACGGAGTTCAAACACTCATTCACGAAGCTCTGAGGTTCATCAACGGAGTTCAAAGGCTCATTCACGAAGCTCCGAGGTTCATCAACGGAGTTCAAAGGCTCATTTACGAAGCTCTGAGGTTCATTAACGGAGTTCAAAGACTCATTCACGAGTATTTATCAAAAATTCATCCGGTTTTTAGCGATTTTCGGGTAAGTCCTGATAAAATCATTCAACGTATGAGCATGATTATGCACAACCGTATATTTACTACTTTATTTTTAACTCTATTTCTGGCTACCACACCCCAGTTTGTAGTTGCTCAAAATAATATAGAACAGCTATTTAAACAAGGCGACGCTGCCGAATCGGTTGGTAATAACTCCCAAGCAGAGACAATTTGGCGAAAAGTTTTACAAGTTGAACCCAATAATGGCAAAGCTTATAACAATTTGGGTAATGCTTTGCGGCGGCAGGGGAAAATAGATGCAGCATTAGCAGCGCACCAGAAAGCATTACAACTCAATCCTAATGATGCCGAAGCTTACGTTGGTATAGGTAATGTGCTAAATGCTCAAGGGAAATTAGAAGACGCGATCGCATCTCACCAAAAAGCCTTGCAACTCAACCCTAACTTGGCTATTGCTTACAATGGTCTGGGCAATGCGCTCAGTGACCAGAAGAAATTAGATTCAGCAGTTGCCGCATACCAAAAAGCAATTCAACTCAACCCCAACTTTGCTTATGCTTACAACAATCTCGGCAATGTGCTGTATGAGCAGAAGAAATTAGATGCCGCCGTCGCAGCATATCAAAAAGTAATTCAACTCAACCCCAACTTTGCTTATGCTTACAACAATCTCGGCAATGTGCTGTATGAGCAGAAAAAATTAGATGCAGCTGTTGCCGCATACCAAAAAGTAATTCAACTCAACCCCAACTATGCTAACGCTTACTATAATCTCGGCAGTACCCTGCGAAAGCAGAAGAAATTAGATGCAGCTGTTGCCGCATATCAAAAAGCAATTCAATTCAACCCTAACTATACTAATGCTTATAACAATCTCGGCAATGTGCTGTATGAGCAGAAGAAATTAGATGCAGCAGTTGCCGCATACCAAAAAGCAATTCAGCTCAACCCCAACTATACTAATGCTTACTACAATCTCGGCAATGTGCTGTATGAGCAGAAAAAATTAGATGCAGCAGTTGCCGCATATCAAAAAGCAATTCAACTCAACCCTAACTATACTGATGCTTACTACAATCTCGGTAATACGCTGTATGAGCAGAAGAAATTAGATGCAGCAGTTGCCGCATACCAAAAAGCAATTCAACTCAACCCTAATGATTCTACTGCTTACAACAATGTCGCCAATGTGCTGTACGCTCAGAAGAAATTAGATGCAGCAGTTGCCGCCTTCCAAAAAGCAATTCAACTCAACCCTAACTATACTGGTGCTTACTACAATCTCGGTAATACGCTGTATGAGCAGAAGAAATTAGATGCAGCAATTGCCGCATACCAAAAAGCCCTGACATTGCCAGAAGATAATTCTGGAAACCGAGCCAGCGCTCATACTCTCACCTACAATAGCTTAGGTTTTTCATTCCAACAGCAAGGGAAACTAAAAGAAGCCATTGAACAGTTTGACAAGGCAGAAGAACTTGACCCCAATTTTATCTATGCCAGTAACAATAATAGAGAAGCACGGCGGTTATGGACAGAGCAACAGAATAAACTAGCCAGTGTAGAAGATGATCGCCAATGGTTGCCTAACAATGACCCAACCGTATCTATTAAGCGTTCTGTAGTTCGCATCACTGCGGAGTTTTTTAACAGCGATCGCCAGGGAACAGAGATCGGCACTGGTGTAATAATTAAGCGAGAAGACAACCGCACATTAATCCTCACTAATCGTCATGTCATTTTTGATGGCAATGAACAGGGTAAAAATATTCAAGTTGAATTTTTTAGTACACCGCCATCAAACCGAGTGCGAATGCGGCGAGATGCCAAGCTGTTCAAAATGACTAAAGACGAACAACTAGATTTAGCCGTTTTGGAAGTTATTGGTAAACTACCAGAAGATATCCAACCCTTATCTATTTCCTCAAGTGCGATCGCTCCAAAAATGCCCATTCGGATTATCGGTCATTCTGCCCAAAGAGGTGAAGACAAATCCTGGTCTATGCAATCAGGACAAATCAGCTATCAAAATCAGCAATTAGAAATATCTCAAGCTGCACTCAAACCTGGTTATTCTGGCAGTCCTGTAATTGATTCGCAAAATCAACTTTTAGGCATCGTCTTTGCAAGAAAAGGTAAAGACCGAGATTTAGCTTATCCCATGTCTGAAATTCAAAAACAACTGCTTACCTGGAGCATTCCTTAAACAAACTGAATTAAGATACAGCAACATTCTTGAGGATATTCATCGGTCCTTGGGCTTTGAGAATTTCCATTTCTGCTGCGTTTCGCACAAGCAAAGTACCAGCGAATCCTAATGAATTCACAGAGATAGACTGAAAATACTCCTGCGATCGCGGTACAATCAACATCCATTCTCGTGTCGCTAGCAGATTGTAAGCACCCAATTGCTTTGCATCTAAACCCACAGCCCCTAGCAAACTGCGATAAACTTCTAGTGTTGCTTGGGCTGCTGTAAATGGCGATCGCATCCAATCAGGATTTAGCGGCGCAAAAGCGTGTACAAAAGGAAGTTTTGCTAAAGTTGCCTTCGAGTCCTGAAATTGTACTGCCTTCAGTAGAGGTTCAATAGGTATCTGCGGCCCTGAAGGTACAAGTGGTAGTGGAACTAACTGTAAGTGTTTGTGTCGCTGACTAGCACCTGCACTTTTGCCACTGTTGTAAAATACTAAACCATCGAAATCAGCTAAACACGCCCACATAGCTGCAAAATCTTCCAGAGTAAGCAAACTTTCCTGTTCCTCGAAGGCACGGGTGATAATTAGCAGATGAAGATCGACAACATTATATTTATTTAAAATACATACATGAGTATCAGAGATATCCGCCACAAATAAATCCTCTTCATAAGGCAAAAAAGGATTAAACTCTTGACCAGAGATAGCAGATTGTTTTTCCTGTTTCTCCTTAGCTACTTTTTTACGATTCAGATTAGACAAAATCCGCACTAAAAAGCGCACTCCATCCTGTTCAATAAATTCAAATTCTGTCGGAATCGACAGTAACGCCCCACATTGCAAAGCATGTTCAGTTCGTTCTTTAACACTTGTCCATAAAGTGCCAGGTTTCAGTAAAATTTTCCCCTGTGGCATTTTCATTCCTTCACACATGGTATAAAACACGCAGTTAACTTAACTTAAAACTGTTGGTTAAAAACCCCTCTGGCTCTAAGTTGACAAGCATGACAACTGTGTAACTTCACGAATGAGTATATTCCAATAAGGTTTAGTAAATTACCAAACCTTTCACAACAACGCAATACCTCTGCAACAAAACTGTCACAAATCATATCTACATTAGTAATACATCTCAATATCCTTCCAGACAGCAATGCAAAACCAATCTCGTGATGGAGAACACCCATCAAATAGCATTTTATCCAACACTGCTGATACCAAATACCATCATCAAGCACCCTGGAAAAAGGCTGCCGCCTCTCTATCGCTGGTGCTGCTGGGATCAGGTATGACATTGGCCGGTGGCTACATGGCTGGACATTCTCAGCAGGTGTCTGAGAGTGCATCTAATTTAGGAGTGAGTCGCGTAAATGCCGCTCCTCCAGTATCAGCTGCCACAGATCCTAACTTTGTTACCCAAGTTGTGCAAAAGGTCGGGCCAGCAGTAGTGCGGATTAACTCTTCTCGAACAGTAAGAAGCCGGATACCAGATGAATTTAACGATCCGCTTTTTCGCCGCTTTTTTGGTTCCCAACTGCCACAATCACAAGAAAGGGTAGAACGAGGTACTGGTTCAGGTTTTATCATCAGTGCCGATGGTCGGATTCTCACTAACGCCCATGTGGTAGATGGTGCTGATACGGTGACAGTGACGCTCAAGGACGGGCGCACCTTGGAAGGTAAAGTGTTAGGAAAAGATGAATTAACCGATGTCGCTGTTGTCAAGATTCAAGCAGACAATCTACCTTCAGTAGCCATAGGTAACTCAGATCAACTGCAACCGGGAGAATGGGCGATCGCGATCGGCAACCCCCTTGGACTAGATAATACAGTAACTACCGGAATCATCAGTGCTACCGGACGTAGCAGCAATCTAATCGGCGCTGCCGATAAGCGAGTAGAGTATATTCAAACTGATGCAGCCATTAACCCCGGTAACTCCGGCGGCCCCCTGCTAAATTCCCGTGGTCAAGTAATTGCCATGAATACAGCTATAATCCAAGGGGCACAAGGATTAGGCTTTGCTATTCCCATCAACACAGCACAACGCATTTCCAGTCAAATAATAGCTACAGGCAAAGTAGAACATCCTTACCTGGGAATTCAAATGGTGGGATTAACACCTCAGATAAAACAAACTATCAACTCAGATCCCAATAGTGGTTTGAGTGTAAATGAAGATAAAGGTGTATTAGTTGTCAAAGTTGTGCCAAATTCACCAGCTGCTAAAGCAGGAATACGTGCTGGTGATGTTATCCAAAAGCTTGGCGGGCAAGCAGTCACAGATGCCAACAGTGTCCAAAAGGTAGTAGAAAATAGCCAAATCGGGGGGGATTTGCGCTTAGAATTACGTCGCAATGGACAGAATCTTAACATCGCTGTGCAACCTGGTGCTTTCCCCACCGCACCAGTACAATAAAAGTTTTGCTATTGAGTTAAAGTGAATTTTCTGGGATGGGCAAAATACCCGTCCCTTTTTTTTAGATGGCAAAGATAAGCTGGGCACCAATACTGCTCGGCTAAAGGTAAATCTGACTTCTAAATTCTTCTTCAACTATGACATTAGTCACGGTTGAACTAATTACCTTTTGCACTAGTGTATATCTCTTCTCAGCCCTATTATTTATTTGTCAATGAGATTAATTTTTTGAAAAAAATAAATCCCTTTGATGTGTAACTTATAGAAGGAAAGTTTGCGAATGAGTATTAAAAGAATGCTTGCTAGTGCAGCACTGATTTTACCAATTGCTGTTACCTTTATTCCTTCCCAAGCCGATGCTCAGGCTAGATGGCCAGTTAGGCGACCAGTTCCAGTTAGAGTAATCAGAAGACCATCGCCAGTTAGGGTTTACACCCCTACCCCTGCTCAAGCGAGAAGAAGAATACTGGTTCCTGGACGTTGGGTGCAGACAAATCGTGGCCGTCGATGGATACCTGCTCGCTATGTATATAGAAGATAAAAAGACCTACAAATGCAAAAAATATTGACCATCAATATTGATTGCAGAGTTCTTTTTTCATTAGATTTGATTAGTGTTTAAAAATCCCCTTTAGGATATTTCTAAAGGGGATTTTTAAACTAAATAGGTAGATAAACCTCATTTATGTTGAAACCTAGAGTTTTTTAAAAGATATATTTATGTAGGTTGGGTGGAGTGAAACGCAACCCAACATTACCACTTTATTCATGTTGGGTTACGCTATCGCTGCACCCAACCTACAAAACTACGGTTTTCAAGGTAGACGAGGTTTAGATAGGCATAATGAAACATATAAAAACTTAGTTTGTAGTGAGCGATTCATCGCCTCTTCAGAGTTATCAGGACTAAATTCCTGACTACAAACTTTAATTTATTTATGCTTAGCAAGAAGTTGAACTGAATTTTAAGCTAGAGCTACTGCTGGTTGCTGCCAGCGTCCTACCGCCTTACCAATGACTGCTAATTCTTGCATTAATTTATCAAAACGGTCTGGTGTCACAGATTGGGGACCGTCGGATAAAGCTTTGGCAGGGTTGGGGTGAACCTCTATCATCAGAGAATCTGTGCCAGCTGCGATCGCAGCCATTGCCATTGAAGGCACAAACTCAGACCAACCTACGCCGTGGCTGGGGTCAATCATAATTGGCAGGTGAGTCAGTTTCCGCAACACTGGCACTACCGATAAATCCAGCGTATTTCGCGTATATTGGCGGTCAAAGGTGCGTATTCCCCTTTCACACAAAATTACATTGGGATTGCCAGAAGCCAAAACATACTCGGCTGCCATCAACCAATCTTCAATAGTAGCTGCCATACCCCGCTTCAAGAGAACTGGTTTCGGCTGCGCTCCCACTTTTTTGAGCAAGGAGAAATTCTGCATATTTCTTGCTCCTACCTGAATCACGTCAGCAACTTCGACAATTTTATCCAGGTCAGCCGCATCCATCACTTCTGTAATAATACCTAGTCCACTAACTTCCCGCGCCTTTGCTAATAAATCCAAAGCACTCTCGCCGTGTCCTTGGAAGGCGTAAGGTGAAGTTCGGGGTTTATATGCCCCTCCGCGCAAAAATTTTGCTCCAGCCGTTTTGACGCGCCGTGCTGTCTCTACAATCATTTCTTCATTTTCTACTGAGCAGGGGCCGGCAACGACTACCAAAGGCTGATGTTCACCAAATACCACTGCTCCATTAGGAGTATTTACTACTACTTCTGAAGCTTCACCGTGACGGTACTGGCGACTGGCTCGTTTGTAAGGCTGCTCTACCCGTAACACCTGCTCAATCCAGGGGCTAAGTTCCTGAATTTGTAATGGATCTAAGCTAGCAGTTTCACCTACAAGACCAATAACTACTTTATGTTGACCAACAATTTTTTCTGGAGTTAGCCCCCAGCTAGTTAATTCCTCATCAATGCGGTTTATTTCCGCTTCTGGGGAACCAGTTTTCATTACTATAATCATGTGAAAGTTCCTGATTAATTGAGTAAAATTTTCTGTAAATTGGGCTAACTTTATTGTTGCCTATTGCCCTAATTACGAATAGTTAAAAACAAAATTTATTTACAAAATAAATAGACAAAATATAGCGCTCAGTCAGTAGTTTTACTACTAAATAACTGGATGAAGGTATAAAAAAAGATTATACAATTTTAATTAGCAATGTTGAAGTTATAAAATTTCAACTTCAACATTCACTTCTTTTATTTACCCAATACCGCAGTTACTTAATACCTGAGCGCCGTTAATTATGAGTTTTTTTGCCGAGTTTCGCGCCAAACTGCCACCATTCGTCCCCAATTGGTGTTGAACTCACCCACACCTAGCAAACTTCCGACTCTTTCTTCATCCCAAGAGGCAGAGAGAACGCCATAAGTTATGCCTAAGACCCCCAAACCAAATAGCCCCATGTTCACCAATAACACGGCGATGGGAGCTAGTTGGATGTCGGAGTAGATAGCAAGCAGATAGCTAACAACCAGGACACTAATGCCCAAAGCTGTTGGTACGCCACAGAAACCAGCTACCCGTCGGATCATCCTCTGGCTGACTACTTGAGGAATAGCCATCTCTTGTTTGGTGTAAGTCAGTTTTTTATCAGCCTGTTTGCCAGATTCTTGTGGCTGTGCTGCTGGTTTACTTTGAGTTTTTGCGGGTTTTTGGCGCTTTTTGTTTGGTTCAAAGGGCAAGCGACTGCGTTCAGATTCTTCAGCAGACATAAGCGGTAGTCCCTATCCACGAATACCGAGGCGAGCGATCAAAGCTTGATACTTTTCACGGCTTTCCTGCGATATGTAGGCTAGAAGACGCTTACGCTGACCAATTAGCTTCAACAGTCCCCGTCGAGAAGAATGGTCTTTTTTATTTGCCTGGAGATGTTCGCTGAGGCGGTTAATGCGCTCAGTTAGCATGGCAACTTGGACATCAGCCGAACCAGTGTCGGTTTCGTGAACTTGGTAATTGGAAATGATTTCTTGTTTCCGCAGTTGCGTCAGGGCCATGATTGATTCAATTGCTAGTTTTTCTAAATGTATGCAGCAGTCTCCCATAATATCACAGCCCTTAAGCTGGATGTCGAATCATCTTTGCTGCTATGTCTGGCACTCTAGGAGACTAAGTAAGTCAAGAGACATCCAGTATCTTCTATAGAGGTGAATAATGTAATTTTAAATGGTAGCTTCCATGCCGATATTTGAAGGTTTGTGCGGATTGGTAAACTATTTGTCCTGGCATTTCTTCCAGTTGTCTATTACTCCAGACAGCAGGAACGCTATTTCAACCCAAATACAAAACTTTTCGGTTAGGGGGAAAGGATTTGAATTCACCTTTCCCCCTTGCCCTTTAACCTTTTCCTAGATTGGACTTGCGTTCACCAAGTCTTTTAAAAGGTGAAAGTTGTTCTCAGAGTACCAATAATTGCATCGTCGTTAGCGCTGCTTTGACCAGGAGAGGTCAACCAGATGACACCAGGAGTAATTGAGATGTTATCTGAGACGCGATATTTGTAGAAGCCTTCAAAGTGATAAGGGATATCATTACCAGCAAAACCTGGTCGGTTAAACGAATATGGTTCTGCACCAGCAAAAATACCTAAAACGTTACCTTTTTTACCAAAGTCAGGTAAGGCTACCCCAAGACCGTAGCTCCAAGCTTCATAATCATCACCAGCACCAAAGCCTGAGACATCATGGTAAGAAACGAAGCCACTAACTGACAGTTTCTCGCTGGGTCTAAAGGCTGCCGATATCCCATAAGAATTACTGGAAGATGCATTTAGGGCGCTTAGGGTATTAGCTTGACCAGTACCTACGACGCGGCTAGTGCTAGCCAAACCACCACCTGCATCAAATAAATTACCACCTCCAGCGCCATGATACCCGTGAACGTAGGTAGCAGCGAGCGCCAAGCGATCGCCAACACTAAAGTTCAACTGTCCGAGAGCTGCATAGTTACCTTCAAGCAAACCTTGATTTACTCCAGGATTATTAGCATTTGATGCCAAGTAGCCTATAGTCAGTGAACTTGGTTTGAAAAAACTGCCACCGCTACCAAAGGGTAAAGTCAGCGCTGCACCGGCACCACCACCAATACGATAGATGGGACTTTCAGAAGCAAAGGTAGACAAAGCACCATTACCGCCATCATAGTCCTCAAAATAAGGGTTGTTAGTGGCTGCATAATCGCTATGAATACCTCCGGTGGCCGCAAAGTAAGCTTGGGCTGGACCTATGGGTACATAATAAGCCAACCAGTCTATAACGACACTGTTATTGGTGCTTCCACCGTTGAGTTGAAATGTTTGTGTACCTTCAGCAGTATTGATAGGAAGACCATCATTCCCCACTTGACTAAAGGCTGTTGCATTACCGGCTGCAAGACGGGTGTGTAAAACGTCTCTACCAGTGAAACTGGTTTGCAAGTCTAAACGTACCCTATCTTGGAAGACAGTATTGTTAACATCGCCAGTGTTACCGCCAAAAATATCACTAACGGCAAAAATAGCTTCACCCACAAGCTTGGTTGTAGTAGAAAACTGATTTGCTTCTAGTTCAGCAGTCCGTGCTTCTACAGCATCAACTCGACCACGCAAAGTAGCTAGTTCTGCCGAGAATTCTTCTTGCAGACGCTGGAGGGTTGCCAAATCTTGTTTTGTCACCAAGTCAGCAGTTGCTGTGGCAATCAGTTCATTAACCCGATCTAAACAAGCATTCAAACCTGCGGCAAATTCATAACGAGTCAGTGCCCGATTGCCACGATAGGTAGCATTTGGGTATCCAGCAATACAACCGTAGCGTTCAACCAGGGATTGTAAAGCTTGGAACGCCCAGTCAGTCGGCTGTACATCAGAAAACTGAGAAACTGATGTGACTTGAGACAGTGAATTTTGGTTCTTACCTTCGCTGCTGTAGCGGTTAACCTCTTCTAAAACCTTATTATCATCAGTCTTTTGGGCAACCAATAGCTGATTAACTTTTGGTTGCTCTGTTTGAATAAATGTTGAAACATCAGAAGATATTGGTGTTTCTGCCTGAGCAGTTTTTGCCTTTATATCTTCAGAGGAGCCTGCTACTTCAGTAGCTATAGCCCTAGCGGAAACCAACACCGTCACTCCCAAAACTACTGGACTTAGTACCAGAGTTTTCCACAATAGATGAGACATTTTTATTTTCCTTTCCTAAAAAATACCCGAAATCAATGGGTTAAAGAAAAAGATAACAAGCAGTTATTCTACTTAATTTGAAATCTTATCAGATTGCTGTTACTTAAGCCATATCTGACAAAATTTTTACGAATGAAGAATCGTAAAGGCTTACTTGTGCTTCGTTTGCCAGATTAAGAGTTTATGAGTGAATTACGCCCAATTTTGTGCCATTTTTTGGCTTTAGCTTCTTATTGTTGACTCTTATTTGCGGTAAATCCTTTTTATCTTTGTAAAAATAGCAAATTTCAACTAGAGTTGGCCATATTTTTAAAGAACCATGACATTTGCTAATGACATCATCAATAATTTTGGAAAATTTTTGTTGAAAAAATTCGGGTTCTAACCCATAAAATACTCTCGATGAGTTCTTAGTAAAGAATTGCAGTAACTGCTTTACGTTGTTCATTAATACGAGATATTGAGGATTTCAATATTAATCATAAAAAATGAGTCTGAGATAATAATTCTAGTAGAGACGAGGAATTTTGCGTCTCTACTATTTCCCATAGCTTTATTTCTTAATCTGATCCAAAGCTAAATTCAGCTTCAACACATTAACTCCAGGCTCACCAAAGATGCCGAGAAAGCGTCCATCTGTATTTTGGGCAATTAAAGTTTCTAGTTGGTTTGGCTGAAATCCTCGTGCCTTGGCTACTCGGGCAATTTGCGCGATCGCAGCTTCGGGGGTAATGTGGGGGTCAAGGCTAGAACCAGAGGTGTAGACTAAATCGCCAGTCGGCTGCACACCTGCTGTTTTCAGACGAGTCAAATCCCCTTCAATTTTTTTGCTGGGGTCTGGGTCATCTTTACCTTTGATGCGTTCGAGTAATGCGGGATTACTGGGAGCCAAGTTACTAGCACCAGAAACCCCAGTTTTCAAAACTCCCCCATCGTCCTTTTTGGGATCGGCTGTGCTGTAACTAGTGGTACTGGGACGGCTGTTAAAATAGCGATCGCTAGTAAAAGGTTGACCAATCAAAGCAGAACCCACAACTTGACCTGTACTATTTTTCAGCAGACTACCATTTGCTTGAAATGGAAACACAATCTGCCCAATGGCAATCATCGCAAAAGGATAAATAATCGCACCGATTACCCAGAGTACTAAAGTAGAACGAACAGCTCTGCTAGCTTCACGTGCAAAACTCATTAGAATTTCTCCGGTACAAACATTACAAAAAATAAATAGATAGAAAGCCCTAACGTCACCATTCCTAACAGTCCCAACCCCCAAGATTGACTGCGGGAAAGTTGTTCACCAGTAGCCGCATAGACTAGAGGTGCAACTACTAGGTTGAAACACATCGCCAGGAATAAATACAGTGGCAGCTTTTGTCTGCGCCATTGACACCAGATATCAGTTATTTCTTCAACTACTTGGGATGCAAGGATAGTGCGGCGGATATGAACGGGTTTCATAGTAAATTAAGACAAAGGTAAGATAATATCTATTAGTTTGATGGCAATAAAAGGAGCAATGATGCCACCAACGCCATAGATGAAGATGTTGCGACGTAGCAGTTGATCTGCTGTTAAAGGTAAAAACTTTACCCCTTTGAGTGCTAGCGGAATTAGTGCCGGAATAATCAAGGCATTGTAAATCAGCGCCGAGACGATCGCAGATTGGGCACTCTTTAATTCCATAATATTCAGTGCGCCGATTCCAGCAGCCGCAAAGATAGTCGGAATAATCGCAAAATATTTGGCGATATCATTAGCGATGGAAAATGTTGTCAAGGCTCCACGAGTAATTAGCAACTGTTTACCTATGGTTACTAAGTCAATTAGCTTCGTGGGGTCAGAGTCTAAGTCCACCATGTTAGCAGCTTCTTTGGCAGCTTGCGTCCCAGAGTTCATTGCCACACCCACATTTGCTTGCGCCAAAGCAGGTGCATCATTAGTGCCGTCCCCGGTCATTGCTACCAATTTACCCTGAGATTGTTCCGAGCGAATCACCTCAATTTTGTCTTCTGGAGTCGCTTCCGCAATAAAATCATCCACCCCAGCTTCTTCAGCAATTACCGAAGCAGTAATTCGGTTGTCACCTGTGAGCATGATGGTGCGAACACCCATCCGGCGGAGTTGGTCAAATCGTTCTCGCAAACCAGGTTTGACAATATCTTTGAGGTAGATCACACCATAAATTTTGTCATCTTGGCAAACAGCTAAAGGTGTACCGCCTAATCGGGAAACTCGCTCATAAGCTGCGTCTATATCATCAGGAACGTAGCCGCCACGAGAACGGACAAATCCCTTAATGGCATCCACTGCTCCTTTGCGAATTTGTTTGCCATCGGCTAGATTTGTGCCACTCATCCGGGTTTTGGCGGTAAATTCGACACCTTCGGCTTTGTCGATGTTGAAGTCTACCGCAGCCTGGGACTTTTCTGCCAAGATCACAATTGACTTGCCCTCTGGCGTATCGTCAAACAAGCTAGCAGCTAGAGAGACTCGCGCCACATCTTCTAGTGAGTGATTATCCAAAGGAATAAACTCATCAGCCATCCGATTACCCAAGGTGATTGTACCCGTCTTATCCAGCACCAAGGTGTTGATGTCGCCGCAGGCTTCTACTGCTCGACCAGAGGTAGCAATGACGTTAAATTGGGCAACCCTGTCCATCCCTGCAATACCGATCGCACTGAGCAATCCACCAATAGTTGTAGGAATCAAAGCTACCAGTAGCGAGATGAGAATCGCAACGCTAGCACCCGCCCGCAAACTGTTTCCTGCCTCAACGCCAAAGGCTGTGCTGATAAAGCTGGCGATGTAGCCCACGTAGGGTGTCATAGTTGCCACCACAATCAAGAACACTTGCGTTAGCACTGCCAACAATACTGTCAAAGCAATCTCGTTGGGAGTTTTGGTGCGTTGTGCCCCTTCTACCAGGTCAATCATGCGATCGATAAAGCCTTGACCAGGATCGGCACTAACGCGAATTGTCAATTCGTCTGAGAGTAGGCGTGTACCTCCTGTCACCGAACTGGCAATATCTGTACCTGGTTGCTTCAATACCGGGGCTGATTCTCCAGTAATTGCAGACTCATCTACTGAGCCAATGCCTTTAATTACATCCCCATCGGCGGGAATCATATTATTTGCAACTACTTTGACCAAATCGCCCCGTCGCAGTTCTGTAGAATTGACTTGTTGTATGGAACCATCAGGGAGGATTTTGTTAGCGATCGTATCAGATCGCGTCGATCGCAGTGAATCAGCCTGTGCTTTACCACGTCCTTCAGCTACAGCTTCGGCAAAGTTGGCAAAAACGAGGGTGAAAAAGAGAATAAAAGTAATCAACCCATTTAACAGGCGTTGTTGGTTGATATCTGCCTCGATTGTGCCAAACAGATTTGGGTTAAGGGTAACAAGAAAGGTGACAATTGTCCCCACCCAAACAACAAACATAACTGGGTTTTTGACAGTAATTCGCGGATCGAGTTTGACAAATGACTCACGAATTGCCCTTTGGTAAAGTCCCCGCATATCTGTCTTGGGGGTGTGCTTGCGTGATTCACGAGTTCCAGATGGAATACGGGGCGAAGGAGAATCAGTAGTAATGGGCATACATTAAATTTTGGGAATGGGGCATTGGGCATTAGGCATGGGAGCATGAAGTAGATGAACGAGTAATGCGATACCAGTTGAAAAAAAGAATGCGACAAATAGACCATTTGTAGAGACGCGATTCATCGCGTCTTCATCCAAGAATGTGTTGCAATCATTAATTGAATTAGTATGAGGTGGATAAACGGAGTTCAAAGGTAGATGAACAGAGTTCAGAGGTGGATGAACGGAGTTCAGAGGTGGATTAACGGAGTTCCGAGGTGCATGAACGGAGTTCCGAGGTGGATTAACGGAGTTCCGAGGTGGATGAACGGAGTTCCGAGGTGGATGAACGGAGTTCAAAGGTGGATTAACGGAGTTCAGAGGTGGATTAACGGAGTTCAGAGGTGGATGAACGGAGTTCAGAGGTGGATTAACGGAGTTCAGAGGTGGATGAATCCAGTTCCAAGGTGGATGAACGGAGTTCTAACTCCCCGCTACTCCCTGCTCCCGACTCCCTAGCCAATACCTTTAGCGAGAAAAAAGGCTTCAGCGATGGGGCCTAATGCCAGCACTGGGAAAAATGTGAGTGCGCCCAGGATTAAAATTACGCCTGCGGTAACGCCTGTAAATAGTCCGGTATCGGTTCGTAATGTACCAGTGGTGTAGGGAACAGCTTGCTTGCGAGACATACTATCTGCTAATAACAGCAAACCTAAAATTGGGATATAGCGTCCAGCTAGTAAACTGAAGCAGGTACTCAAGTTCCACCACAAAGCGGTTGCAGTTGTTGCTGTACCTGTAGCGATCGCAAAAGGAGACGGTTGTGAATCGCCTAAACCTTCAAAGCCAGAACCGTTGTTAGCAGCAGCTGAGGCATATTCGTAGATAACTTGAGAAAAGCCGTGGAAACCAGGATTGCTAATTCCCGCCAATTGGTCAGGAAATGCTAAGGCGATACCTGCGGGAATCAAAATGGCGATGGGGTGAACTAGCAAAATCAAGAAGCTAGCAAGTACAACTTCACGCTTTTCAATCTTGCGCCCCAGAAATTCTGGCGTGCGTCCCACCATCAAACCTGTGACGAATACCGCCAGGATGCTATAGGCAAATAAGTAAGCTGTTCCTGTACCCTGTCCACCCCACATGATTTGCAGGAACATATTAGAAAGAAAAATAAAACCGCCGGCGGGCATAAAGGAGTCGTGGAAACTGTTGACTGCACCGCACATGGTTCCGGTTGTACTTACCGCAAATAATATCGATTCTGCCCAACCAAACCGGACTTCTTTACCCTCAAGGTTCGGTTGCTGACTGCCCAAAAGCGCATTTACAGCCGGATTGCCGTTATATTCCCCAATGGCAGTGACAATCAGGAATCCTAGAAAAATTATACCGACCATACCGTAGAGTAACCAGGCTTGTTTGGTGTTATTGGCAAACAAACCGTATGTATAGATCAGGGACGTGGGAATGGAAAGCATTGCCACAATCTGAATTAAATTAGTAAATCCACTGGGATTTTCAAAAGGGTGTGCTGAGTTGATGGCGAAAAAGCCACCGCCGTTTTCCCCTAATTGCTTGATAATTTCAAAGTGGGCAACGGGGCCACGAGCGATCGCTTGACTAATATTCGGATCTTCCAAGGTGGGGAATACAGCTACACCCGCCAGGGTTTCGGGAACGCCAGCTGCCATCAACACAATCCCACCCACAATACAAATAGGCAGCAAAATTCGGGTAATCGAGCGAATTAGGTCTACATAAAAGTTGCCTAACGATCTACCCGTCAATCCCCGAATAAAAGCAATTCCTACCGCCAAACCAGTACCAGCAGAGGTAAACATGTGATAACCAAGTCCCCACATTTGGCTGGCGTAGCTCATGTAGGTTTCACCAGAATAATGTTGCTGGTTAGTATTAGTAATAAAGGAAATGGTAGTATGCAGCGCTGTATCCCAAGTTGGGGCATTTATCCCTGTGGGATTGAAGGGCAACCATCCTTGACTCATGATGATAAAGAAAAGTAGCAATCCCATGAATACGTTGCTGTAAACGATTGCCCGCCCATACTGCCAACCTGTCATATTTTCTTTGGCTTTAACACCAACTAAAGCATAAAGCACTCGCTCAACCGGATTCAAAACTGGGTCGAGAAAAGTACTCTGCTCTAAGTATACACGCGCCATATAGCGCCCAAAAAATGGCGTAATCGCTACTATAATTAACAGCGTTAAGGCAATTTGAATCCATCCTTCTAGCATTGGATTATTTCAACTCCGACATGAATAAATTTCAGATGAATATCAGATATTTTCTGACGATGATTCAGGAAAATAATTAATTATATTGACATTATTCGCTAACCTATAACTATCTTTTTTCTCAATTAATCATCGAGCTTTTTGTTAGAGAATACAAGGTATAAATTAATATTTAAACTAGCCTATGCAATAAATATATTTGTCTATATAGACAAGTATCCAGAGCGTTTATCTTGATATATATCTGCAAATATAGAAAGACAGTTAAATGCTAAACAGTCATAAGCTAAAACACATCTAATTTGCAGATGAAAATTTTCTCAATATCTTGTGGGGTGGGCATCTTGCCCGCCCTAATTATGCAACTTGAATGCTGATTAGCTTAAACCATTCGTAAAAAGTTAAATCCCCAACTTCTTAAAGAAGTTGGGGATTTGGACACTGCGAATTTTCACAAATCAGATAGTATTACTAGAGAGTGAGGAGTTTAATTCATAACTCATAACTGATTTTGACGACAAATTCCAAATGCGGAAGTGTAGGCGTGTAAGAAAGTTCTGCCACCAACAGGGCCGATTTCACCACCACAGAAAAAGCCACCTACAGGAATATCGCTGAGGTAGCGGCGAAATAGTTCAGAATCGAAATTGGGTTTACCATAAAGTCCTTCGCCTCGCCCCAGACAGGCAAACATTAAAGCAGCGACGGCAGAGGGTTCAGATTCTCGTTGGGTTTGATAACTTTGGAGGAGTAATTCTAGGTCTTCAGCAGAGGCTTGGGCATCGCGGAGGTGGAATTGCAGCCTTTGACCAGGACGAACGCGATCGCCAATGGCGATCGCTCCAGCTGTTGGATCGACCCCAAGAATACCACGAATTAAAAAGTCTCCCTGCTGCAAAGCCAGCTTAAACTCATCCATCGCCACACCAACAAACAAAGAGTGCTGTGCTAAAGTTCGTTCGTGTTCGCTAAGACTAGCAATCAAATCTCGTAACACCACTAGCGGTACTTGCTCATCTAACTCTAAGATGATGTTGCGATCGGCTTTTGTAACTTGCAACGGTTTGCCAATCGGTCGGCATCCTTGGGCTACAATCGTTTCCAAAACAATATTGCCAGTCAAAGCTATCCCAACAGTACCCTCACGATACAGACTTTGACATTCCTCGCCGTCAGTCTCATTACAAAATAGGGCAACACGACCACCCATACCTCCACCACTAGCCTGTCCTCCCACGATCACCGATCCTGGATAAGCAAAATCCAACCCTTGCAACAAATCGTTGATTCCAGAAGCGAAAGAACTAGACAGCAAAATGAACTGGGGTGTCGGTGATGCTGGCACACCGATCAAATCAACCCAAGCATCTGGAGAACTATCTAAATCAGGTAATTCTTCAGCAACAACATGAAAAACTTGAATCTTCACCCCTGGAAGATGTGCTAAAGTCAAGCTAATAGCTGGTTCAGCTTCGAGTTCTTGGGTTTCTCCGTTAACTGTCGTCCCAATCACACCTCCACCGCTACAGCCAATTAGCACTGGTACAGAAAGTTTCTCAGCTAACAAGGGTAACAATCGGGAATACTCACTCGTAAAAGCAGACGAAATGAATACCAGTCCTAGATCCGCAGGTGCTGTTAACGATGAGACAGCTCGTTCCACCACATCTGTAACGGCGGCTTCTAAAGAATGACGGGTTGATAGGGCATTTGCCCACTGCATTTGGTCTGCCATGAGTTTTGAGCTTCTTTCTCTTTTTGTGCTAGTAGATTTTGATGTATTTTTATTTTGGGAAGAATTGCATCCTACAAGAATTAGTGCCAGCCTTTTGTCTCCTCCATCCAAGAAGCTGGGGTTGTCATTCCCGAATAGATGCATCTAAATATATTGTATGATTGTTTATCTATGGTACTAATCCCACAAAATCTTAAAACATAAAGATGAATGCATTATAGATGCGGCAGTTTACTATATTGGTTATAAATCAATAGGCTAAAGTACTAACTTATGAACTGAATAGTTAGAATGGTTAGTAATCAAGCTAAAATCTGCCATTTCTGAAGTTTTTCTATACTAGTATTAACAACACACAACGAGACTAAAGCAATGACCAACATCCAAGAAACAGCAACAAGCGACATCCAGGAGAAAATTCAAGAAGAAGTAGAACAAGCGCGTACTGTCTGTGACATTAACGGTAGTGGTTCACCAGAATGTGCTGCTGCTTGGGATGCAGTAGAAGAATTGCAAGCCGAAGCTTCCCACAAGCGCCAAAGCAAGCCCAAAAATTCTCTAGAACAGTATTGTGATGACAACCCAGATGCAATTGAATGCCGGGTTTATGACGACTAGAAATTTAAACAAGTGAATTTTTTGTTCGTTTGTCACCAAGCAACCAAGATTTACTTACTGAGATTTCGCACTTTTACGCTACTTCCGGCTAAAACCGTACTCTCCCTCTTTGATTATTTTCTCCAATGGGCAAAAAATTGGTGAAATATCTGGAGTTACCGATGTATCAGGGTTAAGCTTTGAGAATTTTTATCTTAAAAGCAAACCTTTACACCCAAAAAAATTGGGGTTTTGTCCGCGAGTATCAAGTATATAGCTGCTAGGTGGGCTTTTAACAGCCTCCCTGACGCTACTACAGGTAAGTGTAAAATCTAAGTTGAGGATCTTTGAGTTGCTTGTTTTTTTGCCAAATTGAGAGATTTAGGAAAGTAAATTAAACAACTTACCATTTAAAAATTTTTCCAAAAATCTTTACAAGGCATGAATTGGTTGTAGGGGCGTACATCTGTATGCCCCTACAAACGTGTTTATAGTAGAAACTGCGTGAAATGGTATAAGTTGGGTAGCCACTTACTTCCACCAAGAAGTTAGAGCGCAGTCTTGAGGCTAGATTTTGTGCTTTGATTAAACTGTTTGTAATATAGATAGACTACTAGCTAGCTAATAGCTTACAGGTTTGTCAGTTATGGATACTTGCTCTTAGTTTAAATTGTTTTATTTATCGTTTGAGAAAAACTATGGACTATAACGTTTGGTTTCGCCCTTTCATCTGGATTGATTACCGATTGGCAGTATTATTTCTGGTAATTATTCCGCTAATTCTTTTAATTTGGGCATTTGTACAAAAAGCAGAAAGTATACAACGCTTGTTGACTATATACTGGAAAGTATCAAGCCTGGTTGCAATTACGATTTACTTAATGATTGCCCAGTATCCAGTTAGCTTTATCTCTGGGTTAATGGCTCAGATTTTGATCCCACTTTCGCTGTGGTTCTGGGTAGATATCAATGATGAAATTGAGTATCAAACCAGTGGAGTTTTGAAATTTATTTTTACCTCTTGGCGCTGGGCTACAACTGTTTATTGTATTTTGGGTACACTAGCGTTGATTCCATTTTTGGGTTGTGCTTTTTCTGCCAGTGTGATGAAGACTGCTTATTGTCGCGTCTGGTTTGAGATTCCCTTATTATTCAAAGAATATTTTCATGCTAATAGCAAAGCTGAATTTTTAGGTTTTCTTGGCATAACTAGTTTAGTAATTTATGTGGTTTACTTAAGCTATTTTGTTCTGATTAAGCTTGGCAAGCAGGGACGTTCAGCCACACCTCAGTAACTGTCGCTACGTCACATACCCCTACTGTAAAAAAATGAATTCCATTGGTAAGCGACTAGAACAATACACCGCTAAACGCCCCAAAGAAGTCTTGATTGTAATAGTGGAAATTGCCGATGAGGAAGATACAATTGCTATTTTCAAAGGCTTTTCCAGTTCTTTGATGCACTCCACAGCATTTGATGCAGATGTACCAGTTTTTCCAGATGGGGCAAACATCCTCAATATTGATAGGGTAGCTAGTCCTTATAATCCTGAAGCACCCCGTTATATTCAACAAGGAATTTCTTGGGAAGCTATGGAAGCTCTCTTATCAGAAGTGGGAGTCTAACTGACTATAGACGACTGACTGTGATAGAGCGATCGCCCAGTTTGATAAGATGGTTGACAGCCTAAAATAGAAAAATTAGAGGCGTGAACACGAGGCTATTTCTATGACAGTTCACTAACCCCGCTACAGCAAAGAAGAATTCGCTCGACGTGGCGATGAGATTTATGAATCTCAGGTGCGCTCACAGGTTGAAGCAGATAATCATGGTAAGATTGTGGCGATCGACATCGAAACCGGAGCTTTTGAAGTCGATGCTAGTGAAATCGCTGCCTGCGATCGCCTCGAAGCCCGTTACCCAGACGCTCAAATCTGGATTGTCCGCATTGGTTCTCGCCATGTTCGTCGATTCGGCGGACGCACAAAAAAAGCCGTATGATCGCCGGAATCGTTAACGCGGATTTGGAACCGATTATTTCAATTTCAATCTGTGGCTCAGATGGCAAAATTTACACACAAGATGCGATCGTAGACACAGGCTTTAACGGTTGGCTTTCATTGCCTCCATATTCGATCGCTCAGTTGAATCTGAGATGGAAGAGGCGAGGACGAGCCATTCTCAGAGATGGGAGTGAATGCGTTTTCAATGTCTATGAAGCAGTTTTAGTTTGGGATGGAGATATTTTGATAATCCCGGTCGATGAGGCTGATTCAGAACCACTCGTTGGGATGTCCCTGATGGAGGGTTATCAGGTAATGGTGCAAGTATTTGAAAACGGTCGCGTCGAACGCAGCAAAGTAAACACCGTCTAACAAGCCTGTTGCACGCTGACCGTATTGAGTCTCTTTCTTGAGTTCGGGAGGTGAGCGGGAACGCTACCCTGAAGGAAGTAAGCTACATTTGTGGTCTAAATTGCTATCTAAAACTGTCTTTATTTTTCAAGAATTATTTTAACTTTTGAATTTACAAAATGTCCCGTTCTGGATACACACTTCCCGTCTTTGCCTGCGCTGCTGCTGTTGCAGCTTTACAGTGGTTACGCGATCGCAAACCCCTAACTTTAGCGTCTGTAGATTTGATTGAACCGACTCAAATTGCCGAAATCCCCATTGAACAGATAGCAGGACTATCTGAAAATACAGCTTTAGCAATTACCCGCAGCGATCCCGGTGATAATCTCGATTTGACTAAAGATACACCGATTTGGGCATTGGTGGAATGGCGAGAAGAGGGGGAAACTGTAATTATTAAAGGTGGGGAAGGGATTGGCAGACAGATGAATGCTGATGACAAACCTGCTATTTATGCTTATGCTCAAAGGCTTTTAAAAGAAAACTTGCAACGAATGCTAGCACCGGGGGAAAAAATCACGGTGACGATTATTTTACCTGAAGGGCGATCGCTAGCTGTTCGTACTTCAAATTCTGCTTTTGGTGTGGTTGAAGGACTTTCGCTTTTAGGCACAACCGGCATTTCTCAACCTTTGAGTACACCAGATCAGCTTGCAGTCTTTCGGGCGGAATTACAAAATAAAGCTAGTCGTTTTGAAAGTTTAGTATTCTGTATCGGCGAGAATGGACTAGATTTAGCGCGTAAACTAGGGATTAATCCCGAACAATTGGTCAAAACTGCTAACTGGCTTGGCCCAATGTTAGTAGAAGCTGATGTGCTAGGCGTGAAAGAAATTTTATTATTTGGCTATCACGGTAAGCTGATGAAACTGGCGGGGGGAATTTTTCACACCCATCACTACTTAGCTGATGGACGGCGGGAAATTTTGGCCGCGCACTGTGCGATCGCAGGTTTAAAATCACCAGATATCCAAGCTGTATTTAATAGTGCTACCGCCGAAGCAGCACTAATATATCTAAAATCGCTAGATGCTGCAACCGGCAGTGATTGGGTAAATCAAGTTTACTGTGCGATCGCAGAAACTATCGATGTTCGTTCCCAAGAATACATTCAAAGCCATAGCGAAAGGGGCACAGAGGTTACAATCTGTGGCTCAATTCTCTTTGATCGCGATCGCAAAATTATCGTGAAGAGTAAAACTGCTGGTCTGTTAATGGGAAAATTATGTTAATTTATTATGAATAATCGTAAACAATCCAAATAAATAATCTTTTAAGTAACCACTCTAGGGTAAGTTTATCGTTTTCATACCATCTCTAGCTCCGGGACTAGACCAACGCACATAACCTCGCGTTTGTCTAGGGCTTCTATACCATTATCAGCCTAAGCAGGCTGAATAATAGCATCACCATAGACCATAAAGCATCTATCCTTAACAGACATAACACTTCCATCATGAATACAGTGGTGACTCTACCGACAGAACAAGCGCCCCAAACATTGGAAAATGTTGGGCGACTTGATCGCCAATTAATTATAATTCTGGACTTCGGCTCTCAATATTCTGAGTTGATTGCCCGCCGCATCCGCGAGACTCAAGTATACTCTGAAGTTTTATCCTATCGCACTACTTCTGAACAATTGCGCCAACTCAATCCCAAGGGAATCATCCTCTCTGGTGGGCCGAGTTCGGTTTATGGTGACAACGCTCCTCATTGTGACCCAGAAATCTGGAATTTGGGAATACCCGTCCTGGGTGTTTGCTATGGAATGCAGCTAATGGTAAACCAACTCGGTGGCGAAGTTGCAAAGGCTGACCGAGGTGAGTACGGCAAAGCCTCATTATATATTGACGATCCCACAGATTTACTTACTAACGTCGAAGATGGCACTACCATGTGGATGAGTCACGGAGACTCAGTTACCCAAATGCCATCAGGGTTTGAATTGCTGGCACATACAGAAAATACCCCCTGTGCTGCCATTGCCGACCACGAAAGGAAACTTTACGGGGTTCAATTCCATCCAGAGGTAGTACATTCTCTTGGTGGCATAGCATTAATTCGTAATTTTGTCTACCATATCTGCGATTGCGAACCCACTTGGACAACTGCGGCTTTTGTTGAAGAGGCAATTCGGGAAATTCGCACCAGGGTTGGGGAGAAGCGAGTGCTTTTGGCACTATCTGGGGGAGTTGATTCTTCTACCCTGGCGTTCTTGCTGTATAAAGCGATTGGCGAGCAACTAACTTGTGTGTTTATCGATCAAGGCTTTATGCGAAAGTATGAGCCAGAGCGATTGGTAAAGCTGTTCCAAGAGCAGTTTCACATTCCTGTAGAGTATGTGAATGCCCGCGATCGCTTTTTAGCTAAGGTTGCTGGTGTTACAGATCCTGAAGAAAAACGCCGCCGCATCGGACACGAATTTATCAATGTATTTGAGGAAACATCCAAGCGCCTTGGTCATTTTGACTATCTAGCTCAAGGGACTCTTTATCCAGATGTCATCGAATCTGCTGACACCAACGCTGACCCCCAAACTGGTGAGCGGGTAGCGGTGAAAATTAAGAGCCATCACAATGTTGGCGGTTTACCCAAAGACCTAAGATTTAAATTGGTGGAACCACTGCGGAAATTATTTAAAGATGAAGTCCGCAAAGTTGGGCGTTCCATTGGTTTACCAGAAGAAATTGTCCAACGACAACCTTTTCCTGGGCCTGGTTTGGCAATTCGCATTTTGGGGGAAGTTACATCTGAGCGGTTAAATATTTTGCGCGATGCTGATTTGATTGTGCGGCAAGAAATTAACCAACGCGGTATGTATCATGATTTCTGGCAAGCATTTGCTGTATTGCTGCCAATCCGTAGTGTTGGCGTTATGGGCGATCAACGTACTTACGCTTACCCCATTGTCTTGCGAATTGTTACCAGTGAAGATGGCATGACTGCTGATTGGGCGAGAGTGCCTTACGATGTCCTCGAAGTGATTTCCACGCGGATTGTGAATGAAGTGAAAGGGGTGAATCGGGTGGTTTATGACATCACCTCTAAGCCGCCTGGAACCATTGAATGGGAGTAACCAAGTTTTGAGTTGAGTTAACTAAAAGCTCATCACTCTTTCCGATTATTCAGGTTTTTTGCAGTAATTTAGATTCAAATATTTTAAATGGCAATGCCGAGCTGACTCGTTTTGAGTTTTGGCATTGTCTATTTTTTTGGCTATAGCTTTGGTAAGCTACTCTACATTTAACTTAAATAGTTATGGCGGGCAAGATGCCCGCCCTACAAGAGCTTGATTTAATTGATACAATTTAGATGTTAAAAATGCCATAGTTGCTAAATTGAAAAGTCCCGGCAAAATCGCAAGTTTTTTGTAATAAAATAGGCAGCGATTGTCCAAATAATTTTGTAAAACAATAATTTGTGAAAATGAATTTAAACACAAATATAATTTTATCCAGTCAAGAATTATAAATTCCAGCGGATAATTAACCATCAATTAGATGGTGGCTAGACAAATTGAATTATTGTCTAGGAAAATAGGCGCGATCGCAGTAAAATTACCAAGGGTGTGGTAAAAGACAAAAAACCAGCAGCTCATTAGAAATAACTTTCATTTGATAAACATTTATGGAGATGTTATGGAACCTCCTCTCCCCCTTGCTGGCTTAAACATCCTCGTAGTTGATGATGATGACGATAGCCGCTTTTACATTACTACCGTTTTAGAAGCTGATGGAGGCACCGTTATGGCAGTTCCATCGGCGGCGGTAGCATTGAAAGTACTACCTGAGTTGCAGCCAGATGTCTTAATTTGTGATATTGCTATGCCTGGTGAAGATGGCTACACCCTTATTCGCAAGATCCGGGCGCTGAAGCCTGATATTTGGGAAAAACTCCCTGCGATCGCTTTAACTGCTTATGGTGATAGCGAGTATCGTAGCCGTGCGCTGGAAGCAGGCTTTCAGACTCACGTGCCTAAACCAGTCGATCCAGGAGAACTAGTTGCGATCGTTGCTGATTTGGTTGCTTCTTATAAGAATTAACGCAAAGATGCAGTCATTTGTGGGTCATTAAATGAACAGGGCTTGATTTGGAATTGCTGAGACTACTTTGCTCCTGTTTCAAAGCTAATTTGCTCAGACTTATATGCTGGTGGCTCAACGTGAATTAAAATCCTGACTGGACGGAACCTTTCTTCTAATCGGCTTTCTACTTCTTCGGTGATGTGGTGAGCGGTTTCTACGTCTGGTGCATTTACTATTAAATGCATTTCAATAAATACCTGACGACCAAGAACACCACGAGAAGCAATATCATGACAGTTAATTACACCTGGAACAGAAGTAGCGATCGCATGAATTGCTTCTGGTGCGATCGCCATTTGATCCACAAGCCAAGGCAAATTTTCTTTTAAAACTGACCAGCCACTCCAAAATACCAACAAGGCGACAGGAAAAGCTAACACCAAATCCATCCATTGATAACCTAGCCAAACTCCGATCAAACCGCCAATTACAGAGATTGTCACCCAAATATCACTCATGGTATGTGTAGCGTCAGCTATGAGGATTGAGCTACCTACCCGCTTACCCACAGCACGTTCGTAAAACGCCACAAAAATATTCACGCCCAGCACAATTAGTAATAACCACAACTCCGGTGGCGATATTCTCACAGGTTCACCACCACCTTTGAGAATTCGTTCGATTGCTCCTTGCAGAATTTCAAAACAAGCTATTCCTAAAAATGAGGCTATTCCTAAAGCCCCCACAGCTTCAAACTTGCTGTGTCCATAGGGATGTTCGCGATCGGGCTGTGGAGAAGAAAATTTACTTGCAATTAATCCTAAAACGTTGTTGGCGCTATCTGTCACACTATGCAAGGCATCAGCTAGCAAACTCAACGAACCTGTCCAGTAACCCACAAGTGCTTTCAATCCCATTACAAACAGGTTGAGCAGTAGGGTAATAATTAAAACCTTTTGCACTTCGGCGCGGTTATCGTAAAGCATAGATAATTTATCACATCAAGTTCTATGACTTCTAATGTAGAACTCAAAACATAAATAAACACAAATAAAATGTATCAAAGTCTTACGCAGTAAGAATTAAGTCTCTCTATAGACTCTATCTTTTATACCATTCTGTTGAGATTCTTTATAACTAACAGCAGCTACAAGCTTTATAGCTATTAGTAATTGCCTTTATAAATAACAGCATATTTTTAGCATTAATTCTAGAAATATTTTAATTAATTTTGTTATTTATACATCCAGTTACTCCAGACAAAATTGTATCCAGAGATATTATGACGACCATCAGAGGTGTATCCTTACTTAGGATAAATGATGAGTTTGATGAGTGTTATTTGTTACGTTAAAAGCATAAATAAGCCTGCGCTTCATTCGAAAAATGGTCAAAATTTGAGCAGCAAAATCGAAAAATATTTACAGGTTTTCGAATAATTAGTAAACCTAGGGGTGAGTTTTGACGTTCCCCTCGCTAAAAATAAATTAACAAGCCAGAGGGATGAGTGAAAATTTAATCCTCTTATGAGTTTGAGTAAGAACTTGAGCCATATAATTCCAAAGGTCAATTTTCCTCAGACGACAAGTTTCAATCACGAATATTATGAGTACCAAAAAACTTACAGGTAAGGTGGCATTGGTAACAGGCGGCTCACGCGGTCTGGGAGCAGCGATCGCCAAACGTCTCGCAAACGATGGTGCAATCGTCGCTCTCACGTACACTAGCTCGCCGCAAAAAGCCGACGAGGTGGTGCTTGCCATCGAAGCAGCTGGTGGAAAAGCCCTGGCTCTTCGCGCCGACAGTGCCAATGTCGAAGCCGTAAAAAACGCTGTTGCCGAGACAGTGAAAGCCTTTGGTCGTCTTGACATCCTCGTGAACAATGCGGGAGTCGCCACTTTAGCCCCAATCGATCAATTCTCAATGGATGATTTTGATCGGCTGATTGCGGTTAACATCAAGGGTGTCTTTGTGGCAACTCAGGAGGCTGTCCGCCACATGGGTGAGGGCGGACGGATCGTTATGATTGGCAGTGTCAACAGTGACATAATGCCTTTTGCTGGCGGATCTGTTTACGCTTTGACCAAGGGTGCGATCGCAAGCTTCACACGCGGTCTTGCCCGCGATCTCGGCCCTCGTGGCATCACGGTGAACAATATTCAACCCGGCCCGATAGACACTGACATGAATCCGGCGGAAGGCCCCTTTGCCGACACCATGAAAAGTATGATTGCCCTCCAACGCTATGGCAGAACTGAAGAAGTTGCCGATATGGTTTCCTATCTCGCCAGTGCAGAAGCTGGTTTCATCACCGGTGCAAGCCTGAAGATTGATGGTGGCTTTGCAGCCTGATACAGCAGAACCAAGAAAAATCCGATCGTGTAAATCTGTCTGGCGACGATATCATCGCCAAGACTGGGATGCATCCTCAAAAAAGTGGGTTTCGCCGCCGTCGATCTCGACGGCTTCGTCTCTTCTTCCGGTAAGATTAGTACTTATCAATAAGCTTTAATAAAAACTTATGTCTTCAATTCCTCTAACATTGAATCTAATTGAAGGTTCTGTCTCTTTCAGTTTTTCACCCCAAGCAGCACGAGAATTAAAGACAGCGACAGACCAACTGATGGAGCGCCTGAAAGCTGTCGCTGCTAAACCCACTCCTGGCGGTGGTAAAGTCACTCCCCAGCCTCCAATGGAATATCGTTACACTGGTGAAGTATTTTTAGAAATTTTCTGTAATCCTAATATCTGGCCAACGCCTTTCGCAGCCAAAGTTTTGCTCACTGTCCGCAACGTCAACATCCGCTTGACTACTGAAGCTGAACTTACCCGTATTATTGAAGACATTAATCAATATTTAGAGCAGGTCGGATAATCGTTTATATAATTTTTCTCTGCTTTTAGAGATTTTTTAACAAATAATCCTATACAAATTTGGGATTTTGCGAAAGTTGAGCCAGTTACTTGCGGAGGTCTCCTCTATTGTCGCAACTGGTGTCGGTTAGCCCGACTGAGCAAACTTTTCCAGACGGATTCTACCTTTGAACAGCAAGCGATCGCTTCCCTAAAGTAAGCGATGCTGTCAATTGCGAGTCAAAAGTGAAGTTCCTACACTTCTATCGGATCAATGTAGGAGCTTCACCGAATTTACATATTAAACTCAAGCTGTAGCACCAGCATATACAGAAAAAATGGTTCTGATGCCTTCTTTAACTTGAAAACCTATATAAATTAAGACTCCAATGCTTCTGTGTTAATGACAAACGCAAGATTCTATATGGGGCAATGCTCATTAAAAACCAGAGATTATTCCCCAAATTGGGCGTAGGATCGTTGATTGTGACATCCACACATCGAAAATTAACCCCCAACCCCAAACCCGAAATCAAACATTGATTTAGTCGTTGTCCCACTGTTCACGACCAATTAGGTCGCCAATGCGATCGCGCAACAAAAAGTCACATTTCTCTAATTCACATTCAACGCAAACCCACTCTCTCGCTGGAATATATTGGCAGAGGGTATATATCGGCTGTTGTCGGCTAATCATTCCCTTTTGCACCAATCGACGTGCTTCGTCTTGGATCAAATCGAGAGAGTAGTAATTGATAGAAGGCACCGTATTCACACTCATGGTTTTTACTCACAAATTAACACTTACGATAGTGTTCCCGTTAATAATTAGGAACAAACATTACAGAAATTAGACTTGTGGCTAGTATTTTGTAGTTTGCTATACGGAACTATTTTTATTTTGACGCTAGATATCCTGAAATTATCTCAAGAAATGTTAAGAAAGTCAACGAATCCTGACATTTATCAAAAATCTGCTTTACAAAAAAAATTCCGAGTAGTTAACTTAACCTGCTATGGCGGTTGTATGGTTTTTATGCAACAAGTCTGAAAGTCTTGCCATTACTGTATTTAGGCAAGATTTGCTGGGTGGTAAGAATTCATATTGCAATCGCTTACATATCAAATAATCACCTTAAAGCCGGATCTAGAACTGCTGGTATTTATCTAAGGGTAAACAACACAAGAATATTTGTCAGATACTACGGTATAAACTGTTGCAAAACATAACGGCTAAAGTACACTAAGAAGGCTTTTACCCTATCATCTGTTAACAATTTCTTAAGTAAAATTGCAATTATCTAGTTATTTTCAGCACTGATATTACACAGTTTTATTTTGAGAAACATCTGTAGAAGGGTGGAGTAAAGGCAGGAGGAGCAAATCAGTTGGGGATTCAACCCCTAAGATTTGAAGCCACCGTTGCGTTAACTTCCCACAGGGTAAAGCCGAAACCATAATTTTCAGTTAGCGGCAATTCATGTAGACGCATACTCCTAGGTCGAAGCAAGCTACGCGGAGCGTCTCTAGAAAAGCGGCTACTCTACGAATTCTCCAACGAAGTATCCGCAGGGTATTGCCCCTACCGCGTGTAGTTTTGCGTAAGCCTAGTAGAGTCAAGACGAAAGCCAAGCCAACATAAAGCGTATAGATGCAACTACCGATCGCTGAACTAAGTTATGGTTACATTAAAACAGACGCGATCTAGTCACGTCTGTAAACTGTTTGGCGGATTTGCTGAGATTAATTGTTCTGAATTTACATTGTTATTGAAGTTACTTATTCACTAAATGATTCATCATCTTGATCTGTGTTGTCTTCTACTGCTAACAGATTTTCTGGCGGACGATCGTGATTGAGTTGGCTTAGTAGTGCCAGTACCTTGTTACCACGTTCTATGGAACGATCTTCGAGAAAGATGACTTCTGGTGTACGACGTAGCCGTACCCGCGCCCCAAGTTCACTACGGACGTAACCTGTGGCTGACTTTAAGCCTGCCATTGTTTCTACCTTAGCTTCATCTGTACCATAGATACTGACGTAGATTTTGGCGTGTTGGAGATCGCCAGAAACATCAACATCAGTCACACTTACCATTCCTGTACCCACACGGTCATCCTTAATGCCGTTGAGCAGCATTTGGCTAACTTCCCGTTTGATCAATTCTGCAACGCGGGAAACCCGGCGATTTGTAGCCATAAAAATTTCGCCTCCTGACAGAGGTTGTACGACAAAAATAGATGCAATTTGGGTAGACAGTACTTAGCGAAAGCAACGCCAAGAGCAACCGCCTGTGGGGCATGGCCCCGATATAGCGCTAGTCTAGATTGCACTCAAACCCAGCATTGCTCGTAGGGTGAAAGTAAGGAAGACTAGGCTGCTCACAAATAAACCTAAGAGGGCAATTAAGGTAACAGGGCGCTTCAACAGTGGCACTAATGGCGCAAAGGTGTTCAAAAACAGCCCTAAAACTATAGTAATTAAGTACCGGGGGTAGCGAAAGACGTTATCCCAAAATCCGTCAAACATCTGAATCTAAACTGCCTTGTTATATACTTACGTTTGTTTTGATATGCTTTATCAACTCAATTGTAATCTATGCAGCCGGAAAATTAGCCAGCTAATATAAAATATACCTCGTCGGTTATATTGGCTTTATTTAGTCACGATTATTTTCAGTTAAATCGCAAGTAAATGGTAATTCAAATCCCCAAGGAAACTAGCCCGCGTCCATTTTTGAAGTGGGCAGGGGGTAAAAGTAGGTTGATACAGCAATATATTCCTTATTTTCCCAAAAGTTATAAAAATTACTATGAACCATTCTTAGGTGGTGGTGCTGTTTTTTTCTATCTCCAACCTAAAGCAGCAATTTTAACTGATATTAACGGCGAATTAATTAACACTTATTGTTGTGTTAGAGATCGTGTTGAAGAATTAATTTCTCTATTGAGAGAGCATAAAATCCGACATAATAAAGATTATTATTATAGTGTCCGAAACAACTCCGGTGGGACTGATCTAGAAAAAGCAGCTCGTCTAATTTATCTTAATAGGACTTGTTTTAATGGTCTTTATCGAGTCAATTCACAGGGAAAGTTCAATGTGCCTTTAGGCAGATATGAAAATCCCAATATTTGCCCTGATGTTTTACTGAGAACAGCCTCAGAAGCGCTTTCTACATCTAAAATTGAACAAACAGATTTTTTTGATGTGGTAAATTATGCCACAAGCAGTGATGATTTTATTTATTTTGACCCACCATACTATCCTGTAAGTGAAACGAGCTATTTTACAGCTTACAGTATGTATCGCTTTGCTGAAGAGCAGCAAGTTCAACTCAAAGATGTATTTGAAAAATTAGCTGAACGTGGAGTTAAAGTTATGCTATCTAATTCAGATTGTGAATTCATTCGCAACCTTTATAGTAGTTTCAAGATCCATACTATATCAGCATCTAGAGCAATTAATTCCAATGCTAAAAAGCGCGGAAAAATTACAGAATTACTAGTAACTTCGTATTAAAGATTATTGTTAGACCAGGCAATAAATGAACTTAAATTATGAACAGAGAGAAGATTTGGATTGAAACTAACTTGTTTACCTAACCATGATACAGCTTGGGGTTTCATACCTCCACCGTCAATTAATACAACTGCTTGTGCAGGATAGCAATTTTGAATATTCAAGTTAAGGTAAGGGAGTTTTTCATCGACTGAACCGCTAGTTTGCTGCCATTTACACTCAATAATTAGCCCGGAAGAAACGGATGCGGCACCAATAATGTAAAAGTCTACGTATATATAGCTCCCATAAATTCCTGCTCCGATATAAACCTGCCTTGCATATCGTTTTGGTATATGATTTGAGCTTAAAAGATATCCAAGGCGCTGTTTCTTTGGTAAATCAAAGCCCACTTGGACATATCCATGACCCAGTAAAGTCCCTTCTACAGCTTTTTCCAAAACATTGCCAGAAGTAACTGCTCTTGCACCTTGAGTCATCTTTATCCTGATTATCTTCAAAAGGTTTCCTGATTTTAGGATTCCCTGGAAGCAACAGTAAATGCTAGGTTATATAAATTTTTGGTTTTGGATGCACAAGGTTAGATTTATTAGGTATGAAGTAGGAAAAGCTAGTATATTTGTACTCAGAAATACAAATGTATTAATAATTTGGATAACAAACGAGTTACTAATTTAGGGGAGTATGAAAGGAAGAAATTTCCTTTTCTCTTTGTCCCTTAACCTCTCCAATAACTGGAAAAATTTTAGTTATTTCACCTTAGCTTCAACCTGTTTGTGCTTCAGTATGACCGTTGCGAATAGACCATGCTAGCTCTAATAGTTGAGTCCAGCGCTTTTGTAACTGTTTGGGGGTGCATTTGATGGTTTTTGCGATCGCTTGGTCAGTTTGCCTTGCAGTTTTCAACTGTAATATTTGCTGTTGTTGTTCTGTAAGTTGATTCACAAAGATTTCCCACTGCTGGGAAGATAAACCCAACTTTTGCTCTAAACCCGCACCTAACCATTGATGTACCAATTGCCAGTGATGTTGTTTGGCAAACTTTTCTACGTGGTATTTAAAACGTTGTTGGAGATAATCGCGCTGACGGCTGGTTAAACCAAGAATTTGGTCAATTTCTGGGGCTGAGAGGTCTTGAAGCTTCAAGCTGAGGTAGTTCATACAATCAGATTGACCTTGAGACTCCAGATATTTCATCAATTCAGTGATGACGCGATCGCGTTCTGACTCTTCAGATGGATCGAAATTAGTTTGGGCAATCATCTGCGATCGCAACTGTTGCACCGCCGAGTTACGCTGGTAAGATTCTGCTTCTTCACCTTTAGCAGACTCCACCGCCATTTCAATATCCACGGTAGTCTCTTGTGGCTGACGACGAGCAAAACCTTGGGCCCGCAGGATAATCAATTGCTGATTTGCACCACCAGGTAAATTGATGCGGCGTTTGGCGTACTGTTCTGTAAACGCCATATATTCAGCTAATTGCAGCTGAGTACGTGGTGTGTGATCGTGAGGTAGTTCGTTTTCTCTGCGGAAAGCTTTGATAGCTTCGATATAAAATGCTTGTAAAAAATCTTCAATTAGGCTGTAACGAGCATCAAAGCCCAACTCAGAGCCAGATAAAGTTACATGGCGGTAAACCATAGCACCCAAATTACTATGTAATTCTACCCGCCCTTGTTTGGAACCTAGTTGGTAATAACGTAAGCACTTTTGCATCCGATGCCTTCCCAACGTAATCTGCCAGGATTTGATTTGCCCAGATGTTTGAATGCGCGAGCTTTTATCGCAAATGCGTTCTACTTCTACGGCTATGCGGTTTGCTAAAGCTTCTACGCATCTGGGTGCTGCTTTCACTTGTGCTTGCATTTCTTGACACAGCAATTCAATCAAGGTTTCGCTGCTGCTGTCTGAAAATTCTTCGGTCGAAAGGTGGTTTTCAAAAATGGGTGTAGAGTTTGGTAGATTGATGACGTTAGCTTTCATGACTTTTCCAGGGAGTAGTATTGCACCGTAATTACAACGCAGACACAGCAATCAAGGCTAGCCTTGGCTGGAGAATCTTTGGGCATTTATCAATTAAGACTTGCCCCATATAATGCTCACATCTAAAGCTCATATATAAAACTGTAGGAAATACGAGAGAGTTACAGTTATGCCAATGTGTCGGTTCTTTCACAAGCCACCACATTGACGCGGATACATGAGTACCCACCATTTTCTCAAAGTTGTCAAATCCCTTGCTGTACTGACTGTTACCACCATCCTGTTATTGCATCTGTGCCCGTCATAGACATCACGTTTAAATATGACAATTTAAAAACTGGAGTTGCTTTTATCACAATTTCCGAAACGGAGAGGTGTGCCTGTGAAGTCTCATTCTTATACCCATGCTGCTGCTGCTTCCCAACCTAAACCCCTCCGTATAATTGCTGCTTCGTCTCCGGTCATATCTAAGATGGTAGAGACCTCATAAGTAGGTTCTTCGCCAGTGTCTACAATTATGTCTACCAACTTGTCCAAACGGTCAAATAGCTCTACCCGCGACTGAACAGTTTCAGGATCTATCCGAATCATGCCATTATCTGCTTCATCTGCTGGCAGATGTGCTGAAGTTGAAATAATCGGATTGCCCAAAGCTGCCAGCAACTCCAAACACACAGTATGGTTTGGTACTCTAATTCCAGTACTTTTCCGCTTGGGGCTTTGCACCAATCGCGGTACTAATTTAGTTGCTGGGAGCAAAAACGTGTATGGCCCTGGAATCAGGCGTTTCATAATCCGATAGGCTGTGTCACTTACGAAGGCATAAGTTGCCACATTTGAAAGCGAGGGACATAAAAATGTCAGTGGTTTATCATTTGCTAGCTGTTTAATTTGCCGCACTCGTTCTACCGCCGACTTAGCATTCAAATCACAACCGATCGCATAAACTGTATCAGTAGGGTAAAGCATGACTGCGCCACTAGAAAGCGCCGACTTTATTTCCTCTATTCGACGAATTTGAGGATTATCCGGATGGACTGAGAAAATTTTTGCCATAACACAGGAGTGGGGTTGGGGACTGGGGCAGAG
>NZ_JADEXU010000363.1 GCF_015206895.1 Nostoc sp. LEGE 12450
CTCGGCATTTTTTTGTGACTTTTTTGCTGATTCTCAATCAATCGTAGCGATCGCACTTCGTCTATCCAGTTAAGCAAATTCATATCTAGTGAGCTTTTTGAGCTTTTCTATCCGTCGAACTCACGTTATCCTGATCCTGTTGGATTTGCTCAGCTCGGTCTTGGGCAAGTCTGGTGATACTAGGCTGAGTTGAGAACTATCGACATAAAGATGTGTGGGCTGGTCGATACGACCCAAAGGAAAGCGATCGCACCAAAAAACAATCAGCAAATGAAGTAAACCTGTAGCAGTTATTCTAGAGAAAACTAGAGTTCTGAAATTTTGGCATATTTGAGCTACCCAAAATCATCAGAGAATAATGGCACATCATAAAATTTAAACTTTTGGTCTACTGTAATTATTGTTAAACCTTCTACCAAAGCTTGAGCAATTAACATCCTATCAAAAGGATCTTTATGGTGTAGAGGCAAATCAGCAACCTTTATTCCATGTGCCAATGTCATAGACAAAACCTCAAACCGACTGAAGCGCAAAACCTCATCCAAATTACTAGGAGCAATTAACTTTCCTAAAGACTGTTTAATTGAAATCTTCCAAGCACTAATCGCACTGACGAAAATTAAATTTACAGGATTAGTAATTACTTCTCGTACCCGATCTGACAATTGAGAATCATTTTCTAAAAACCACAATAAAATATGAGTATCTAACAAAAAACTTACTATTCATCCCCATAAAATGCTGCAATTACTTCTTCTGGAGTCTCATCAAAATCATTAGCAATCTTACAATCTTAACTTTTCCCTGCCAAAAACCCGTAACTCTTGGTTTTAAGGCATCATTTAAATCAGCTTTAGTAACTGTAGGCTCAGGTTGAGTCAAAGGCAAAACTTTTGCCAAAGGGACACCCTGATGAGTTAGGGTACTTCAACATTATTTTGGATATCTGACAATAAATCAGCTAAATTATCAGATAAGTCAGCAATATCAAAAGTTTTTGGTGACATTTGGCTTATGCTCTCCTGATTATCAGAATTATAACCAATAAAATCTACCCTCATTGAAGATTAAATTGAATAGTATTGGACGATGAATAATGATTAAAAAATATGAAGAGTATAATCTAACACGGTAAATAATTATTTAAAAACGGCTCAGTTCCCTATTGCCACAACTCCAGCTAATCATAAAATTACGAATTATTTTTGTATGTGGCGAATTACTTCGGCAACAGACCAAGCTTGAGCGATCGCACCTCTGGGTGTATGAGGTGCATCGCCATCAAAAATCTCAGAAATAGAGCCAAGACAAGCGCCAGACAAGAAATTATCTAGCAGGGGTTGCCAATCAAAAGGCAGCGATTGTTGTGGATAAAAACGTTGCCAAGCCCGAATATATGGCCCAATTAGCCAACCCCAAACAGTGCCTTGGTGATAGGCGCGATCGCGTTGCTCTTGATTACCCTCATATCTCCCTTTGTATTCGGGATCTCCTGGATCGAGACTGCGAAGACCATAAGGAGTCAGCAAGCTGATAGTTGCCAAATCTAGTATCTGACTCCCTTGTTGGACAGAAAATCCACAGTGGTGCAGTGACAGCGCCAAAACCGCATTGGGACGAATTTGAAAATTCCGGCGATCGTCTGGCTCGATAGTATCGTACAAATAACCCAGCTGAGGATTCCAGAACTTTTGCAGCGAGGTTTTAACCTTTTGTGCTTGCAGAGCATAACGCTGTGCTTGTTTAGTGAGACGCACTGGATCGCCAAGTTCAAGCGAACTTAAGCGTTCTGCCCACCGACTTAGCCAACATAAAGCTGAATACCACAGCGCATTGATTTCCACCGGCTTACCGTGACGGGGAGTGACGGGTTGTGCCCCAATTACCACATCCATCCATGTGAGAGCTACACCACGAGCATCCCAACTAATTAGCCCATCAATAGCATCAACCTGGATATTGTAGTGTGTACCACCAACAAAGGCTTTGTGGATTTGTTGGACTACAGAGAATTGCTCTGCTAAAAATTCCCAGTCTTGGGTAGCTTCTAAATAAAGCCCTAAAGTTTCAACCCACCACAGCGCCGCATCAATACTGTTATAAAGTGGTTCGCCATCGGCATCAGGAAATACATTAGGCATCAAACCGTGGCGATAGTAATGCCTAAAAGACCGTAATACTCCTTTTGCCAGATCAAAGCGCTGTGGAACTAGTGCCAATCCAGGTAAGGCGATTAATATGTCGCGCCCTCGCTCATTAAACCAGTGATAACCAGCAATGATTGTGGGGCACGCTATTGAGGCTCGATAGACAATAAACTGATCGCTTGCTTTAAGTAGTTGTTGCCAGATTGGGGATTGGGCATGGGGCATTGGGCATGGGG
>NZ_JADEXU010000077.1 GCF_015206895.1 Nostoc sp. LEGE 12450
CCCTGCTTCTTACCTATTCCCCAGTCCCTATTCCCTACTCCCTAATCCTTAGCCCCCATTGCTTTCTCCAAGGACACTGCTACTACTACATTTTGGCTATTCACCATTGCTGTAATTGTTGGTTCAGTCCAGCGTGCTAACCAAGCGGGTTGAATGCCGAAAATCACAATCAGCACAGCTAAAATTGCAGCTGGGATGCGATCGCTCCAATACACACGTGGTAAGTTAGTAACTTGTGCAGACAAGCGGCCAAAAAAGGCCCGGTCAAGCAGTATTAGAAAGTAAACCGCAGTTAAGCCAGTACCAAGCATTGATAGTAGGGTTTGCACTGGAAAAACTGCGAAACTGCCCCGAAAAATGATGAATTCGGAAATAAACCCGACCATTCCTGGTATCCCAGCACTGGCCATAACTCCCAAAACCATTAGACTACCAATTACAGGCATACCCCGTTCTGGGTTCAGCAATCCTTGGAGAACATCTAAATCTCGGCTGCCGGCTTTTTTATAAACAACTCCTACCAGCAAAAACAGCATGGCGGAAATTAAGCCGTGGCTAATCATCTGCATCACAGCACCTAAAACGCTTAATGGTGTAGCCGCCGCCGTCGCTAACAGCACATAGCCCATGTGTCCAATGGAACTGTATGCTACCATTTTTTTCATATCGGTTTGAGCGATCGCACAGGATGCACCATACAGTACACTCACCACTGCCCAAATCGCTAACCAAGGAGCCACATAAGCCCAAGCTTCTGGTAACAAATTCATACCAAACCGCAGTAAGCCGTAAGTTCCCAACTTCAACAACACCCCAGCCAACAACACGGAAATTGGTGTGGAAGCTTCAACGTGAGCATCTGGCAACCAAGTATGAAAGGGAACTAAGGGAATTTTAATCCCGAAACCGATCAAAATCCCCGCAAGCAGTAAAAGCTGTGTGGCTAAGGGTAAAGTCGTAGCGTTTAAGGTTGCTAGTGCAAAGCTAGAGGAACCACTCAGCCAAACCATGCCTAGGAAACTTGCCAAAATCAAGATTCCCGAAACTGCGGTATAAATAAGAAATTTTGTAGCCGCATAACCCCGCTTTTCCCCACCCCAAATAGCTATCAACAGATATAGCGGAATTAATTCTAATTCGTAAAACAGGAAAAATAACAGTAAATCCTGTGCCAGAAATGCTCCAGTTACCCCAGCGCTCAATAATAGTATCAAAGAGTAATAAAATTTAGGGCGCTGTAGAGATTCATCACTACTGTAGATGGCAATAGAAGTTAACAGTCCATTCAAACCCAGCAGTGGCAAAGATAAACCATCAATTCCTAGGTTATAGTTTAAGCCTAAGACATCTATCCAAGGTACAGACTCAGCAAACTGTTGAGTGATTTCCCCTGGATGGAACTGAATTGCTAGTACGATTGTCCACAAGAAAGCGATAATGGCAAAGACCAAAGCCACCCCACGGGCAAATTTCCCATTGATACCAGAGGGCGAGAAACCAATTAAAGCTGCACCGATTAACGGCACTAGAATTAAAACACTAAGCATAAGCAGATATGGAATGGGGAATGGGGAATGGGGAATGGGAAAAAACTCTTACCCAATCACAAATGACAAATGACCAATGACAATATCTTTAAAAAGGCAATTTATCTAGTAAACCCGATGACCAGCCGATGAAGAAAACCAGGACGCTGACAACTGCGAGGATGGTCAACATATAGCCCTGAGATTGCCCAGAAATGCTGTACTTTAAAGTTTGTCCGCCAAAAATTGTCGCAAACCCAACTAAGTTTACTAGACCATCGACTAAATAGCGATCGCTCCAAGCAGAAATTTTAGATAGCAGTGCGACTGCACTCACCACCGTTACGCGATAAACTCGGTCAATATAAAAATCATAACCTAATAAGTCTTGCACAAATCTCCACGCCAAAAATCTGGATCGTGACCAAGCTTTGTGCAGATAAACTGTAGAACCGATAACTACTCCCAGCACAGTAGAAGCAAACAACGCTAATGCTACATACCAATTAATACTTTCCCAATCTGGTAGTAAGTACCATTGCTGTAACATCAAAGGTAAAAGTAAGGTCAAGACTGTGAGAGTTACCATCGGGAAGGCCATTTGCCAAGCAACTTCTGGCGTGCGTCGGGTCTTTTGTTGCGGTTTTCCCCAGAAGACTAATCTGAATACTCTAGTTAAGTTCAATGCTGTCAAGCAATTGACTAATAATAAAACCCCAATCACCCAAGGGCTAATATTTACGAAACCATCAGCCCATCCTAGCATTGCCCAGAAGCCTCCCAGTGGGAGCAGTGTTACCATCCCCGCCGAACCGACAATAAAGGCGGTGGTGGTGGCTGGCATCCGTGACCAAAGTCCGCCCATCTCTGTTAAGTCTTGGCTTTGGGTAGTTAAGATAACTGAACCGGAACTCATAAATAATAATGCTTTAGCGATCGCATGAGTTAACAGCAACATCAAGGCCACACCCCCTTGCTGTAAACCCACCGCCAAAAACACTAACCCCATGTATGCACTGGTGGAATGAGATAGCGATCGCTTAATGTCAATTTGAGCTATAGATACTAATGTTGCCCCAATTGCTGTCACCGTACCCATGATTACCAAAGCATTCAAGGCAACTGGCGACAGTGCTAACAATGGTTGAAATTTATACAGTAAATAAGCGCCACCAGCGACTACCAGTGAGTTTCGCATTACCGAAGCAGGATTGGGCCCTTCCATCGCTTCATCTAACCATAGGTGCAGTGGAAATTGGGCACATTTCCCAGCCGGCCCAGCAATTAACGCCAAACCCAGCAATGTTGATGTCACTGGGCTTAAATTAGCTGTTTGCGCCCACTCATATAAATCCGAAAAGTTCAAACTGCCGGCTAAGTTGGAAAGTGTCACCGTAGCCATCAGCAGCAACAAGTCTCCTACCCGTTTAGTCCAAAACGCATCTCGCGCCGCCGTCACTACTAGCGGTTGAGCATACCAGAATCCCACTAGCAAGTAAGTCGAAAGTGTCAGAACTTCCAAAAGGGCATAGCTGAGAAATAAAGAATCGCTGATTGCTAGACCAGTCAACGCTGCTTCAAAAAATCCTAGCAACGCAAAAAAACGCGCCAGCGACCAGTCCTTTTCCATGTAACCCAGAGCATAAACTTGTGCCAGTAAGCTTAAACCTGTAATTAAAACTGTTGCCCCAATACTGACTGCTGAGAGTTCCAAGGTAAAGGATAAGTCTAAATCAGCAGCTTTGAACCACGGCACCAGTAACTTTTCTGGTTCTCTATCCCAGATATTTTTAAATACAAATAGACTATGGACAAAAGCCACAACAGTTGTCAACAAGTTTATGTATGCCGCAGGTCTTGGCCCTGTTCGCTGAATTATTCCTATTCCCCAGGGCAATGTCAAAACTGCGCCTAATAAGCTATATAAAGGCACAAACCAACTTGTTGAAAATAGAAATTGATCCATTTAAATTTACCTTTATGACTCAGCCTTTATTTTAAAAAATCTTTCAGACAATTATTTATTTAAAAAAATAAATCTAGTAAAACACCAACATTTTTTTACTATTGTTTAAACTCAATTATCCAAAGTATTTTTACTTTATTTTCCCCTACTAAACTTTGATAAAATATAACTTTACATACGCAAAAGCATTTACTTGCCTTAACCTCACCTCTGTTTTTACAATAGTATTTCTACTTTGAGCAGAGTAATTTATACGATATATTTGAAAAGATTATATACTTTTCACCTAGTCGTTGTACATCCAGCAAAATTTCAGGAAAGATAGATACAGCAAAAGATACAGCCGCCGCTCTTCCCTCGCCAGATAGAATTAGCCTTGGTTATGAATATCGTTTTGTAAATGTGATAAAGAAATTATAAAGCATAAGTGGCTGCTCAAGTAATTCAGTAAACTTTAATTGCTCAAAAGCCTAGATAAATATTTGTTAAGTTTTTTAAAACTTTCTTATCATAAACTATTATAGTAATTTATATTGCCAGGAACGCCAAGCTTTCCTATGCTTAATTTGGAAGTGTTTTCTTAGCTATAAGATCAGGCTCTCCCCGTCAAAAAATTCAGACGACAGTACAGATTGCATTAATTTTGTAGGAGTTCTGCGATGCCAATTGCAGTTGGAATGATTGAAACGAAAGGCTTTCCAGCAGTTGTGGAAGCTGCTGATGCGATGGTGAAAGCCGCCCGTGTCACCTTAGTAGGGTATGAAAAAATTGGTAGCGCTCGCGTCACCGTGATAGTTCGGGGAGATGTATCGGAAGTGCAAGCTTCTGTAGCTGCTGGGGTTGAAGCCGCGAAAAGAGTTTTTGGTGGTGAAGTGTTGTCCACTCACATCATTGCTCGTCCTCACGAGAACCTGGAATACGTCTTGCCGATTCGTTACACAGAAGCTGTGGAACAGTTCCGTACCTAAAAGCTGTTTAAAAAAAGTAATTAACGCTCTTTGCTTTTTTGAGCATCACTTTTGTTCAAGTCTAAAAACTTTAAATAGGGATTAAAACTAATGTCAATTGCAGTGGGAATGGTTGAAACGCTGGGCTTTCCAGCAGTAGTGGAAGCTGCTGATGCGATGGTGAAAGCTGCTCGTGTAACTCTAGTCGGCTATGAAAAAATCGGTAGTGGTCGAGTTACCGTAATTGTCCGGGGTGACGTTTCGGAAGTACAAGCTTCTGTAGCCGCAGGTGTTGAATCAGTTAAGCGAGTCAATGGTGGACAAGTGCTGTCTACTCACATCATTGCTCGTCCTCACGAAAACTTGGAATACGTCCTACCAATTCGTTATACAGAAGACGTAGAGCAATTCCGGGAAAATGTGAACGCAATTCGTCCTTTCGGTAGAAGACCGTAATTTTTAATGCAAGTCGCTAAAGTTCGCGGCACAGTAGTTAGCACCCAAAAAGATCCAAGTCTCAGAGGTGTGAAACTACTGTTGTTACAATTTGTAGATGAAGACGGAAACATCCTCCCACAATATGAGGTAGCAGCAGATAGTGTGGGAGCAGGTGTAGATGAGTGGGTACTTGTCAGTCGTGGCAGTGTAGCTCGTCAAGTTATTGGCAACGAACAGCGACCACTAGATGCAGTGGTAGTGGCGATCATAGATACAATTTATGTTGAAGATCGCATGATTTACAGCAAAAAAGATCAATATCGATAGTCATTGGTCATTAGTCATTGGTCATTAGTGAATAACAAAGGACAAATGACAAAGGACAAATGACAATATAGGAGGAATCTCGCAATGGCAGTCCGCAGCACGGCAGCACCCCCAACTCCGTGGTCAAGGAATTTAGCTGAACCCGACATCCATCAAACTGCTTTTGTACATTCATTCTCCAATCTAATTGGGGATGTAAGAATAGGTGCAAATGTAATCGTTGCTCCGGGGACTACGATTAGAGCGGATGAAGGCACACCTTTTTATCTTGGTGAAAACACTAATATTCAAGATGGTGTGGTCATTCATGGGTTAGAGCAAGGTCGAGTAATTGGCGATGACCAAGAGAAATACTCGGTATGGGTAGGTAAAAATGCTTGCATTACCCACATGGCTCTAATTCACGGGCCAGCTTATGTAGGCGATAATTCCTTCATTGGCTTTCGCTCTACAGTGTTTAATGCCAGGGTAGGTGCAGGTTGCATCGTGATGATGCACGCTTTGATTCAAGACGTAGAAATTCCCGCAGGTAAATATGTACCTTCGGGAGCGGTAATTACTAGCCAGCAGCAAGCTGACCGCTTGCCAGATGTGCAAGATCAAGATAAGGAATTTGCTCATCATGTGGTTGGGATTAATCAGGCGCTACGAGCTGGTTATCTTTGTGCTGCGGATAGCAAATGTATAGCACCCATTCGGGATGAGAACGCTAAATCTTATACAGGTAATGGTATTACTGTTTTAGAGTTGGAAAGGAGTAGTGAAGTGGCGAGCAATAGCTTGGGTGCAGAAACAATAGAGCAGTTGCGCTATCTATTGGAACAAGGGTATAAGATTGGTACAGAACACGTAGACCAGAGACGGTTTCGCACGGGTTCTTGGACAAGTTGCCAACCAATTGAACCGAGATCCATCGGTGAAGCGATCGCAGCATTAGAAAGCTGTGTAAGTGACCATAGCGGCGAATATGTCCGCCTGTTTGGTATTGACAAAGATAGACGACGTGTGTTAGAGAGCATCATCCAACGGCCGGATGGTGATTTTAAACCAGCTACCAATTTTAAGGCTCCGGCTAGTAGTCATAGCAATGGCAGCTACAGCAGTAATGGTAATGGTAATGGGAACGGCTCTAGCAGTGGCAAAGTCAATGGCGAAACTGTAGAGCAAATCCGCCAACTTTTGGCAGGTGGTTACAAAATTGGCATGGAACACGTAGACGAGCGCCGTTTCCGTACTGGTTCCTGGACTAGCTGCAAGCCAATTGAAGCAACTTCCATAAATCAAGTAATTTCCGGCTTGGAAGAATGTATAGAAAGCCATCAAGGTGAGTATGTGCGTTTAATCGGCATTGATACCAAAGCCAAACGGCGGGTATTAGAAACAATTATCCAACGTCCAAATGGTCAAGTAGGCTCCTCTGGTAGTCAGAAATCATCATTTACTAGCAGTGGAAGCTCTGGAAGTGCTACGGCAACAGCTACCAGTAACCATTTAAGTACAGAAGTTGTAGACCAACTCCGGCAATTATTGGCTGGTGGGTATAAGGTTAGCCTTGAACACGTAGACGAACGACGGTTCCGTACAGGTTCTTGGACTAGTACCGGTCAAATTCAAGCCTCCTCAGAAAGAGAAGCGATCGCAGCTATAGAAGGACACCTTGGTGAATACCAAGGGGAATATGTGCGCTTAATTGGTATTGACCCCAAAGCCAAGCGTCGGGTATTAGAAACAATTATCCAACGTCCAAATGGTCAAGTAGCCTCCTCTGGCAGTCAAAAATCATTTACTAACAGTGCACCTTCTGCTACAGCAACAGCTACCAGTACCCGCTTGAGTAGTGAAGTTGTAGACCAACTCCGACAATTATTGGCTGGCGGGTCTAAAATTAGCCTTGAACACGTAGACCAACGGCGTTTCCGTACTGGTTCTTGGACTAGTACCGGTCAGATTCAAGCCTCCTCAGAAAGAGAAGCGATCGCAGCCGTAGAAGGACACCTTGGCGAATACCAAGGAGAATATGTGCGCTTAATTGGTATTGACCCCAAAGCCAAGCGTCGGGTATTAGAAACGATCATCCAACGTCCATAACAGTGAGTGAGGAGTAGGTAGACGCGATTAATCGCGTCTGTACGGGAGTAGAGAATAGGAAATTTTAATATCCACCACTTACTACTCCCTAGAACCGGGAGTAGGTAATTTTAATATTCCCCATTCCGGCTTCCGAGGTTAAAATTTCCATGTCTGTGCTGTCACTGCGCCTCAGCAATAACTTTGATTCTTACATTAGTGGTGAGGTGACTATTCATCCAAGCGCAGTACTTGCACCTGGCGTAATCCTTCAAGCAGCTGAAAACAGCAAGATCGTAATTGGGCCAGGGGTCTGTATTGGCATGGGAGCCATTCTCCAAGTCCATGAAGGAACCCTAGAGGTAGAAGCGGGGGCAAACCTGGGAGCCGGTTTTTTGATGGTTGGCAAGGGCAAAATTGGAGCAAATGCTTGTATTGGTTCAGCAACAACAGTTTTTAACTATTCAGTTGAACCTGGACAAGTAGTTCCACCTGGATCGATTTTAGGAGACACCAGTCGGCAAATTGCTCAAACAAAGCAGCCGGAACCATCTACAAATAACTCCACGGCTACAAGTGCGCCACCGCAGAAGGAAGAAGAAAATGGCTCAGGAGGAGTTAAGGAAAAGGTAAGTTCCTCAACTAACTTCTCAGCTGCGGCTTTTGTGGATTTCAAACAAAATAAGTCGATTTCTTATTTTAAATCTCCAGCCACTCCTGAAAGCCAGCCTCCTCCCATAGAGGAACCCGCGAAGGATGCTGAATCCCCCTTGCAAGAAGCCGTTCAAGAGCCTACAAAACCTGACTCAGACCCAAATCAGCTAACTACAGAATCCCCTAACGGTTTCGGGACTCAAATTTATGGACAAGGGAGCATAAGCAGACTGTTGACCACATTGTTTCCTCATAGACAATCTTTGAGTGACCCAAACTCTGACGATTAGTCTGAGTAAGTGTTAATTGTAAGTTGTCGGCTTTGTGATTATCTGGGTAAGTTCATAATGGAAACATCTAATCAACGGTCTCTGAAAGCCATCGAAGGAACGAGTCATCGAGACACCTTCCAGGATACTGCTTTAGGTTTAGTTTCTACCCGCAGCTTTCCAGCAATAGTTGGGACGGCGGATATGATGCTGAAATCAGCAGGAGTTCACCTAGTTGGGTATGAAAAAATAGGTGGCGGATATTGTACTGCGATCGTTCGGGGTGGAATTGCTGACGTGCGTTTGGCAGTAGAATCTGGTGTGCAAACAGCTGAACAGTTTGGTCAGTTAGTTTCTAGCTTAGTGATTCCTCGGCCTTATCCTAATTTAGATATAGTACTTCCCATCACAACCCGTTTTACTAAATTGATGGAGGAGGGCAATTCTAGCCGTCTGAGTAATCAAGCAATTGGTTTGGTAGAAACGCGAGGATTTCCAGCGATGGTAGGCGCGTGTGATGCCATGCTCAAAGCTGCTGATGTTCATTTAGCAGCCTACGAAAAAATTGGTGGGGGTTTGTGTACAGCCATTATTCGTGGTTCCGTAGCAAATGTGGCGGTAGCAGTGGAAGCGGGAATGTTTGAAGCAGAACGCATTGGAGAATTAAATGCAGTGATGGTAATTCCCCGACCACTAGACGAAATGGAGCAAACCTTACCATTAGCAAGTTGCTGGATAGAAACACAGCAGCCTTTAAACTTGCCAGTGAACATTAAAGAACAAGTTGCCGAAATAGAAGTGCTAAGATTACCAGATTTAACTAAACTACCTACAAAAATTGCAGAAGTTGTAGAAGAATTATGGAATGATGAATGATGATAGATGAATTTGGGAAAATCATCATTCATCGGGAAGTGGAAGGGATCTTACGCTTTTCTTGTTGTTTTGATCATAGCTTCTTAAATCTATAAATAAAATACCTTTATTTTAATAGAAGTAATAGAGTTTTATCTATAATAAAACTCGTAAATTTCTATTGGTATTGCTATACCATTTGCAGCTGTTCAGTTAATACTAGTTTTATATCGATGAATAACTATATAGAGGAGAACCACCTTTGAAACAAGCGACGCTGCACCAGTTAAAGGTATTCGAGGCTGCGGCACGGCACAGTAGCTTTACGCGGGCTGCTGAGGAATTGTTTCTCACCCAACCTACCGTTTCTATGCAGATTAAGCAACTCACAAAATCGGTAGGGTTGCCATTATTTGAACAAGTGGGAAAGCGGTTGTATCTAACTGAGGCAGGACGAGAATTATTTGCCACTTGTCGGCAGATTTTTGAAAATATAGCCCAGTATGAAATGAAGGTGGCAGATTTAAAAGGGCTAAAACAGGGACAATTACGCTTGGCAGTGATTACAACAGCAAAATATTTTATCCCACGTTTGTTAGGGCCGTTTTGCGAACTTTATCCAGGGATTGATATCTCTTTGCAAGTAACGAATCACGAACAAATTTTGGAACGGATGAGTCAAAATCTGGACGACTTATATATTATGAGTCAAGTTCCAGATAATATGGATGTGACTTGTGAGGCATTTTTAGAAAATCCTTTGATAGTCTTTGCACCAGTTAATCATCCGTTATCCAAAGAAAAAAATATTCCGATTCAACGCCTATCTAACGAACCTTTTATTATGCGAGAACCAGGTTCAGGAACTCGTCGCGCCGTCCAAAGCCTATTTGAAGAACAAGGGGTGACAGTAAAAGTCAAGCTGGAATTAGGAAGTAACGAAGCAATTAAACAAGCGATCGCAGGTGGTTTAGGAATTTCGGTTTTATCTCGTCATACTTTACTATTAGACGCTTCAGATTTTAGCATTTTAGATGTCCAACACTTTCCCATTCAGCGACATTGGTACATGGTTTACCCCGCAGGCAAGCAGTTATCTATCGTCGCTCGTGCCTATTATGACTATCTCCTGGCTGCGGCAAGGAATTTTGTAGATCAAAACACTGATACCACTGCTAGTAGCCTTGAACCAACTCACGGGTAATTTGTAATTACGTTAGCGCAGCGTTAGCGAGTCCGCGTTCGCTTTTAGCGTCTCGTAGAGAGCGTCATTACGAATTACGAATTACCCAAAGGGGTTGACTCTTAGACCGGCAACCATTGACAATTAACCAGCAGAATCAATTAAAAATGGGGGAAAACTGGCAATGGTTAACCCGGAAATACCATCTTGGCGCAAAACAGTACAAAGCGAGATTGTAGCTGTTACAGTTTATGCTGACAGAGCATTGGTTACACGGCGAGGTGTAGTTGATTTAACAGGAATTGAACAGGAATTAGTAATTACCTCACTGCCAGAGACTCTAGAAACTGAGTCTATCAGGGTTAGCGGTACAGGGACAGTGGGAGTGCGTTTGATGGGAGTGAGTAGCGATCGCATTTACACCACTGAACCTGTGGCAGAGCGAGTCGCACATTTAACAAGGCAAATTGAGCAGTTAGAAGCAGAAAAACGCCACCTGCAAGCCCAAGTTGATGCTTTAGTATTACAGTCTAGTTTTATCGCCGGGTTACGTGAAAAAACAGAAGAACCCTTTGCACAGAGTTTGTCTCGGAAAAATCTTAGCCTGAGCGAAACCTTGGATTTTTTGAACTTTCTCGGAAGCCAGTATAGTGAATATGCGATCGCATCTGGAGAGTGCAAAACCCAACAGCAGGAATTAGACAAAGAACTGCAAGCACTCCGCGCCTCGTTGCAAAAAATTCAAACACCCCACCCCAAAGAGAGTTTAAGCATAGTTATAGGAGTTGAAGTTGCAGGTGAAGGCGAATTTGAATTAGAGGTATCTTACATAGTAAATCGCGCCAGTTGGACTCCGCTTTATGACTTGCGCTTTAACACTACCAGCGATATTGTGCATCTGGGCTACCTTGCAGAAATCACTCAAAGCAGTGGCGAAGATTGGATTAGTGCAAATCTCACCCTTTCTACCGCTAAACCTGGATTAGGTACACTCCCGCCTAAACTTGAACCCTGGTATATTGATGCGCCACGTCCACAGATGTTACGACAACGACGATTTGCTGCCCAGCCGCCACTGCTGCCTAGCATAGCAGAACCGCCTGCTTCTGCTGCTAGAGCAGATTGGCAAGAAGAAGACGAAGGTGCAGATGATGTTCTTATCCAAGCAGAAAGTGTGACAGCAGAAGTATCCAAAGAAGGTAGTGTAGTTACCTTTAAATTGAATGGTGGCGGTAACATTCCCAGTGATGGCGCACCCCATAAAACGACAATTTTTAATGACGATTATCCTTGTAACTTTGATTATGTAGCAATGCCACGCTTGGTAAGTTTTGCTTATCTGCAAGCAAATGTGAAAAATAATCCCAATGGTGCGACTTTGTTACCAGGTAAAGCGAATATATTCCGCAACAATGTTTTTATCGGGACAACTCAGTTACAGAATATTGCGCCAGGACAAGAATTCAACCTAAATTTAGGGATTGATGAAGGTTTGAAAATTGAGCGCGAATTAGTTGAACGTCTAGTAGATAAAAGATTGATTAGCAACCAGCGCCGGATTACTTATAGTTATCGGTTGATAATTACTAACTTACTCGACAAAGAAGTAAATCTGAAAGTAACTGAACAATTACCAGTTAGTCGCAACGAGCAAATTAAAGTGCGCCTCAGCCGTAGCAACCCACAAATTCAACTGGGTGAAATGGGCATTTTAGAATGGCAGTTAACTCTTCCAGCACAAGAACAAAAAGAGATATATTACCAGTTTAATGTTGAACATCCGCCTGACTTAATGGTAGTTGGATTAGATATTTAGAATCCACGTGAACTTTAGTAAAACATTATAGTAACCTGAGTTCGGGATATGAAATCCTCAAAACCCCTAATTTTTTATTGTTCAGTCTGTAACTCAGTTTTAATCTCTTCTCAAGAAGGCAGCTTATTGATATTAGTCTTATTTGTGAGCCTTGTTGACAAAATGATTACACTTTAATTACTTCCTTTATCACTTAGAGTTTTGCTCAATCCTTACAGAATAAGCTTTTTAGCTTCTGGCTTAACCCAAACTCAAGTTATAGTGGTTCTTAATTGGATGCAATAGAATGTGGTTCGAAAATACAGGAGTCAGAATATTTTGACTCCTGAGTTGTTTGTCAAAATATTCCATTGATCTAAGAATTACTATATTGTTTACTTGAACATTGCTTCTTATTACTACATAAAGTTGCAAGTGTAATAATTTGAGTTTAAAAAAGGGAATACAACAAAATACTACATTTGTTTTGCAAAAAGTCTTTTGTAATTAAAGAATTGAAACTTCTATTTCTATTAATTGCTACTTACTAACAGCACAGTTATCTCATGTGTAAAAGTTCCTATTAACGTTATCTTAATAATTCCTTAAAGGCAAACTTTTACTATTTATTAGGTTTCTGAAATTTTGCTGACAGTATACTAATGAACTTATCAAGACGTAATTTTTTTACATTGGCTGGGGCGAGTGCTGTCGGTGTTACGATGCTTTCTCCTCTGGAAGCTTTATATGCAAGACGTGCTAATGGTCAAGTTGCCAACGGCATTGGTTTTGGTCCTCTAGCGCCTAAGCTAGCCGAAAATGCAGATGAACTCCAAGGTGTCATTCTGAGTGGTATTGACTTAGGCAATACTCCCATTATGCAGCTTCCTCCTGGCTTTAATTACACAGCGATCTCAGTAAGAGGTCAGGCAATGAATGATGGTGGTACTGTGCCTGCGGCTCATGATGGGATGGCTGCATTCCAAGGTCCTAAGAACACCACAATTCTGGTGCGGAATCATGAAGTGGGTGCTTTGGGATCTAACCCAGTCCGTGTACCTACAGCAAAACTATACGATCGCCTAGGTGGTGGCACAACAAACATCTTGGTTGGACCCGACCGCCGGGTAATCAAGCATTTTGCTTCTCTGGGCGGCACAATTCGTAACTGTGCGGGTGGTACCACTCCTTGGGGTACCTGGATTACCTGTGAAGAGGACGTAACGCTTCCTTCATCTGGTGGAGCAACCAAAAGGCATGGCTATAATTTTGAAGTGCCAGCGACAGACGAAATTCAGGTTGCCGACCCAGTGCCTCTGGTTGCTATGGGACGTTTTAACCATGAAGCTGTTGCTGTTGATCCGGCAACTGGATGGGTCTATCAAACCGAAGACAGAGGCGATAGCTGTTTCTATAGATTCCGCCCTAACCAGGAAGGTAACTTGCAAAGCGGTGGCGTGCTTGAGGCACTTGTCATTGTAGGCGCACCTTGGGATACGCGTAAAGACTACCTCCGCTATAAGAATATAGCGTTGTCAACCACTTGGGTTCCGATTAACAACGTTGATCCCAGCACCGATAATGGTTCTGCTTCGGTGCGAGGACAGGCCCGGGCAAGCGGTGCTGCAATCTTTGCCCGGGGTGAAGGTGCTTGGTATGGCAATGGTGCGATCTACTTCACCTGTACCAGTGGTGGTGACGCTGGTTTTGGTCAAGTTTTTGCTTACAATCCCAGCAACGGTACATTGACTTTAGTCGTTGAGTCTCCTGGAGAAAGCGTACTAGACTTCCCTGATAACATTACAGTTGCTCCTTTTGGGGATCTGATTCTTTGTGAAGATGGAGGCGGAGACAGTTATATTGTCGGCGTTAATCAAAGTGGCGAGCTGTATCAGTTTGCAAAAAACAATATCAATGACAGTGAATATGCAGGAGCCTGCTTTTCACCTGATGGCCGCACAATGTTTGTCAATCTCCAATCCCCTGGAATTACCTGTGCGATTTGGGGCCCTTGGAAGAGAAACCGAGCATAAAGTTAATTACATCTAAATGATTTGATCATTTACATGGGTACTCCAGTTAATTCTTGGAGTAGCCCTGTTTTTAGCATTTACTCAAGATATCTTTCGTATACCAGATTACTTGTAGTTTTTTATGTACAGGGTTTCATTTGTTTGATAGTGAATATTAACCAGTGGAACCCAATCCATAAGGATAGTTGTGAAGTCAACAGCTAGGTTTATATTTAGGTGCTTATCAAGAAAAGTTACGCTTTCTTACTCCTGGATGAGAACTAGTTTTGACAGATGAAGAAGTTGCACAACAGGCTGAACAAGAAAAGCAACGCACTAACCAAGAGAAATAAAGCAGCGATCGCTTGGCAGCAAAACTGCGAGAATTAAATATAGATCCAGATACTATTTAAGCTCCTCGCTGTCTTGCTTGTGCCTGTTGGTGCAAATGCTATGGATCTTCAGGAAAAACCCATTTTGGCGGTTCAGTCATTTTTTTACGCAGGCGTTCTTGTGCCAACTCCAACATTTTGTCTAAGGGAGTCTCTTCAATAAATTTTGCAGCGGCCTCTCTAAACTCGATGTTGGGGCATTTATCCCCTAAAACACATCCGTTAACACAGGCTACAGCACAGTTAATCTTTTGCTCCACAGTAAATTCCTCTCTCTAAAACTTATAAGTTATAAAGTTGTGAGTTCTAATATTCACCCCTAACTCTTTACTATCAGGCATTAACCTCTAGGTAAATTTTACCTTGCCAGTTGCTATCCTATTAGTCTAAACACCTACCATTTAGAAAGTTATCAGTTATGAGTTATGATTTTGACTCCTAATTTCTCACTCTTATGAAGGGCACTCATGTCAGAAGTTTTTGCTACTACTGGAACTATCGCTGCGATCGCAACTGCTGTTGTCCCCCAACAGGGTAGTGTTGGTATTGTGCGGGTGTCTGGTTCTGAAGCAATGGCTCTAGCCCAAACTCTTTTTCACACACCAGGGCGACAAGCTTGGGAAAGTCACCGGATTCTCTACGGTTATATTCGTCATCCCCAAACCCAACAACTGGTAGATGAAGCCTTATTGCTGATTATGAAAGCACCCCGTTCTTACACCCGTGAAGATGTGGTGGAATTCCATTGCCACGGGGGGATAATGGCAGTGCAGCAGGTATTACAACTGTGTTTAGAAAATGGCGCTAGACTAGCTCAACCCGGAGAATTTACTCTCCGCGCCTTTTTGAATGGGCGATTGGATTTAACTCAAGCCGAAGGTATTGCTGATTTAGTGGGAGCTAAATCGCCTCAAGCTGCCCAAACTGCCTTAGCTGGTTTACAGGGAAAATTAGCTCATCCAATCCGGCAGTTACGCGCTAACTGTTTAGATATTTTGGCAGAAATCGAAGCACGAATCGATTTCGAGGAAGACCTGCCACCGTTGGATGATAAAGCAATAATATCAGAAATCGAGAAAATTGCCGCCGAAATAACGAGGTTATTGGCAACCAAAGACAAAGGTGAGTTGCTACGCACAGGTTTAAAAGTAGCAATTGTTGGGCGGCCAAACGTGGGTAAGTCGAGCTTATTGAACGCTTGGAGCCGGAGCGATCGCGCGATCGTCACAGACTTACCCGGTACAACCCGCGATGTGGTGGAATCCCAGCTAGTTGTTGGAGGAATTCCCGTACAAGTGCTAGATACAGCCGGGATTCGGGAAACCACAGATCAAGTGGAAAAAATTGGCGTAGAGCGATCGCGTCGTGCCGCCAATGCAGCTGATTTAGTTTTGCTTACCATCGATGCTTCAGCAGGTTGGACAGAAGGCGATCAAGAAATTTACGAACAAGTACAACACCGTCCATTAATTTTAGTCATTAACAAAATCGACTTAGTAGAAGAAAGCGAAAGAAAAACTCTTCAATCTCAAATACCCAATCCAAATTCTAAAATTGTCACAGCAGCAGCACAAAATCAAGGTATTGATGCTTTAGAAACAGCAATTTTAGAGCTAGTCAAAGCAGAAAAAGTCCAAGCTGCTGACATGGATTTAGCCATTAATCAAAGGCAAGCAGCAGCTTTAACTCAAGCTAAAATATCTTTGGAACAAGTACAAACAACAATTGTCCAGCAGCTCCCTCTAGATTTTTGGACAATTGACTTACGCGGTGCAATTCAAGCACTGGGAGAGATTACTGGGGAAGAAGTAACAGAATCAGTTTTGGATAGGATTTTTAGCAAGTTTTGCATTGGTAAATAAACCTAAATGTTCTGTTTTGCTAATCTTAGTAGTTTGGGTGAAGCGAATAAAAACCCAGTGTTTATCCTAATTATTAAGTTTTAATATTATTAAACCCTAAAATTTTATGTCTTTCAACGATGAAATCAATTCTGTAAACGCATTGATTGTGGGAGCCAGCCAAGGTATTGGTATTGGTTTTGTAAAAAGATTGCTACAGGATGATAAAATAGCTAAAGTTTTTGCAACTTCTCGTCAGCTAGAATTAGCCACCGATTTAATAGCTCTTGTAGACGAACATTCTGAGCGATTAATTTGTTTAGAGATGGATATTACTGACGAGTTGCAGATTGTTGAAACTATGCAAAAAATACATAACCAAGTTGACAAACTGCATTTGGTAGTCAACTGTGTAGGACTGTTGCATGAAGATACTTTACAACCTGAAAAAAGCTTAAGACAGATAAATTCAGAAAACTTACTGCGCTACTTTCAGATAAATAGTATTGGTGCTGTCTTGCTAGCTAAACATCTATTACCTCTGTTGCGTCATGGAGAACGCAGTGTGTTCGCTAGTATTTCTGCCAAATTAGGCAGTATTGGTGATAACAAACTTGGTGGATGGTATGGCTATCGCGCTTCTAAAGCAGCACTCAATATGTTGATGCGAACTGCGGCAATTGAGTATAAAAGAAGTTGTCCTAAAGCATTAATAGTGACATTGCATCCTGGTACAACTGATACGCGCCTTTCCCGTCCTTTCCAGAAAAATGTACCTGCGGAAAAATTATTCTCAGTGGAACGCACCGTTACCCAATTATTGGCTGTGATTGAACAGCTTCAAGAAGGCGATAGTGGGCAGTTTTTCTCGTGGGATGGAAGCAGATTGCCTTGGTAACTGCGTTACGCTGATGCTAGTGAAACTCACATTACTTGTAACTAAAGCCTATGAAGTTTTTTGTGCCAGCAGCCAAGGATGATATCAAAGCAGAGCAAGTGTATAGTGCTTTTGCTCGGTCTGTCAAAGCACCAATAACCGAAAAGCGTATTTGGAAGTTACAGTGGCGCGATCGCGAAATTGATATGGAATGCGAGGTAGGTAAACCCTTACCATCCTCTTATCAAACGGGGAAAGAGCTAGTTATGGCAATCTTTGAATGCGAAAACCTTTATAAAATTTGTACTCTTACCCGTGGAGGAGTAAAGGGAGAACCTATCTTGGTTGGCAAAAACTCTGTATCCTTAGCAACATATTTTTCAGATAATGTACATAACTGACTCTTTAATATGCGATCGCTCTGGTAACGTAGTAAATAAAATTGCTCCCACCGTTTTTAAGTTGTTAGTCGAATCTTCATGTGTTTTCCCGTTTAGTTACTGATGAAGGTAGAGGCGATCGGCCTTGATACTTGAGGTAGTCAAATCAATCAAAAAGCATGATTAAAAAGCTATTTATTGCCTTCTGCCTTTTGCCTTCTGCTTTCTGCCTTCCCGCTAGCGCATTAGATAGATCGGTAAGCACTGTACAAGTAAATTCAGTGCAGATTCAACCTGATGGACATTTATCGATTCAATTAACTGAATCATGGAATGAAGGCGTTAACTTCAACATGATTATCTCTACAATAAAAGACCTTAATTGTCAAACTAAACTTGGAACAGTTGTTAACGTGCAAGGGGCGATCGGTATTAACGCTTTTAATCAACAGCAAAATATGCAATTAAGCTTTTCTGGCTCTGATGTTTACGGGCAAGCCGTTAACAACATTTGTCAAAATCGCTAGCGCTTCATACCTGCAACAGTATTCATGGCGCTAGTGAGTGCTTGGGCGTTTCTATTTCTAGCGTTACTAAGTCCTTATAATTAAATACGGTTCAGTTAAGGCTTTACTCTTTGTAAAAGTGAATTTTTTTTAACGAACCGCAAAGGACGCAAAGGACACGAAGGAAGAGAAGAAAGAGAAGAAAAAATGCTTAACTGAACTGTATTGCCTTATAATTGGTTAGTAGTTGAGACCTAAAAGCCTGCTTTTGAATTCGTTTGGTTGAGTGTGTTTTGCCCAGCTTCACGAGCGTAATGATTTGCTATTTGCGCTTGCTGGTTAGGGTCTAATTGAACTCCAGCCCGTTGTAATGTATCAAATACTTGATTAGAGTTTTGCCCCGCACCAGCCATACTGAAAGCTAAGAACTGGGAAACTCTAACTCAGCGCTTCCTCGTGCTAACTGCGCTGTTTCAGGTGCTAGATGTCGCTCTAACCAATTCTCCAAATCAGCCATTACCTCTCGATAATTGAGGTCACGCTGAATTTCGTGATAAGCTTCTGGGTACTCAATTCTCAGCTTATCTGTGCAGTTTACCCGTTGATAAAAGTTGTCGCTTCCCGCAGGTAAAGCCACTCGGTCTGCACCACCGTGGAGAATCAATAATGGTAATTGCCAATCACCTGCTTTAGCATTAATCCAATCAACTGTTGCAAAGAATTCTGTAGCTAGACGGGCAGTACCAAGGGTATGTCGCAGTGTATCCTGAGCGATCGCAGCTAAAACCTGCGGATCTCTTGAACCAGCACTGATGTCAATGCCTGTATTCAGTGTGAAACGCGGCCACACCCGTGAGAGCAGTTTTCCTAAAAGCACCCGAATCGGTGAAATCCCAACTTTCCCCAAGGTTGGCGCAAGAGCGATCGCACCTTGCAAAACTGATGCTTGTTGGGGATAGCGCAGAATATAATCTAAGACAATCACCCCACCTAAACTATGACCCAAAAGAAAAATTGGGCAGCCAGGATTCTGAGTTTGAATTAACTGTAAAAAGGCTCCCAAATCTTCTCGAAACTCACTCCAAGCGTTGATATAGCCTCGCTGACCTGGTGAGCGTCCATGACCACGTAAGTCTAAGGCATAGATAGCATATTGTTTGGGAATCAAATGCTGAATTACATTACTGTAGCGATCGCTGTGCGCTCCCAGTCCATGCACAATGGCTAATATTCCCCGTACTTTACCCTCTGGATACCAGCTTTGGTAATACAGGTCAAGTCCTCCAACACCTTTGAATGTGCCTTCTTTACGAGACGCGATGCGATCGCTATGGTCAATCATCTGGTTAATTTTTTAGGTATCTTCTCAGCAAGTTACTAATATGTCAACACTGATTGTATAAAAATAGCTTCTGGCTATGGGGATAATTACAGCTAATTTCTTTAAATCCTTGATAAAATTATTCCACAATTTCTAACCGTGGGTTGGTTGATAATATAACCTCAAGAATTATGATTTATTCATGAATTCAAGGAGATTTTTATCAAAAATTCCTCTAAGGTATCTGTTCAGGAAAACCAAGCTGATGGGGTAATTTCCGAAGTTCATACCGACTCGAAATCTAGCCATCAGCAGGAAGATAGTACACAATTAGAAACTTTAACTGCTGCAAGTATAAAGCGGGTAAAAGAGGGTGTAGCTGCGGCTGGCGATCGCGCTGTTCGCCAGATTATCGAAAAAACTCTCAATCGCTTGGAAGGTGTTAATCAAGGGCATTCCGAACCTAGAGCCAACTCTGGGCTGCGTCGTTTTGTGATGCGATCGCTCATCCATGCCTTTTTCAAGGTACGGATCGAACATCTCGAAAGAATACCTCAGAAACCTGCAATTTTAGCTGTCAACCATCTCCACCATATCGATCCCTTACTCCTGTTAGCCGAACTCCCTACCCAACCCCACTATTACATCCTGGGCGATGCTCGTACTCTTTATAACAAGTGGTGGAAGCGCTTCATCCTGGATTTTGCGGGGGGCGTGATTCCTTTGGAACGGGTGTGGAAAGAAGAAGTTGCTGTGATAGAAGCGGCTAAAGCAGGAAGGCAAGATTTAGTTGATCTAGCCATAGCAATTAAACAGACAGTACCGACAGGAGAAGATATACACACACTGCGACAGATAGATCGGATTATCCTGGCAATTTTGGCTCGTGGAGATGGAATGATTCTCTTCCCCGAAGGACGACTCGGAACTGCTGAGGGTAAGTTGCATCTCCCTTTAAAACGCGGGACTGTGATTTATGCTTTGCGGGCTGGTGTACCGATTATTCCAGTTGCACTGATTGGGACTCATGACCTCTATTTAAGAAAAGAGTTAACAATTCGAGTCGGTGAACCATTACACTTTGCCCAAACAACCAGACCAAAGCGCCAGGAAGTAGAAGTAGCTTTGGAGACGTTACAGAATGCGATGCTGACTATGTTGCCAACTAACTATCAAGAACCAACCGGAACCAAGCTGTTACGTTCTTTCCTAAATCATATGTTGTGGTAAAAGATTACGAATTACGAATTACGAATTACGAATTACGAATTAGTATTATTTTCCCTGCCACATCTGCCGTAATGACCGAAAAATCTTTACAAATCTCTCTTCTAGCCAGAGCATAGCATAATCAACCCATTCCAGAAGTTGCTCTAAGGGATGCTTCTCATAGCCTGTTGAAGTTGCTTTGGTTTCTATCCAGTCTGGCTGTGCCTCAACTTGACTACTTTGATGAAACTGCTGCTGCAAAATTTCCCCTTTCCGACTCTCGCGTTTAGTTAGGGAAGTATGGGCTTGAGTTTGTTTTCTAGAGGAAACTTTTCCAGATGTTTTTTGGTTTGAAGCAAGATTACTAATTGCTTGTTTCCTTTGCACCAAGCCAGATCCAGTTTTAGGTTGTTTTACAGTTAAATTCTTTTGGGGAAAATGCCCTACTGATAAACTTGCCGCTAAAGCAGGATTTTCCACTTGAGAAAGTGTAACTGACTTGTTAGTAACAGTTTCAGTGTCTCCAAATAAATCATTCCATGTTAGCCAAGGATCAACAGCTAAATCCTGGTTCTCCAATAGAGAGTTTTTAGACAAGGCTTTTCTAAAGCGTGATGAGAATAGTTTACTTGGCAACTGCTCATCACTAGTTGTTGAATCAAGTGTTCTTTTATTACCAACACCAAAAAAGTAATTAAGCGCCGCCTCAATTAAAGCCTGAATATTCAGTGTATGAGTTTCCAAACCATCATTAGTAGTTGCAATTTCTCCCCTAGCAGCTAATTGCTCTTTGCCATAAAGAAATATGTTTAACTGAGTTTGGGCAACTTGAACAATTTCCTGGCTACGTTCTTGCACAGGTACTAAAGCATTTGACTCCAACTTAGCAACAGCTATATCGAGAAATGCCAGTAATCTTTCAGTATTAAGTAAATCTTTTGATATGCCCTCAGCTAAAGCTGGAATTTTGGTTGTATTTCTGTCAGTGAGTTTTGCTAATAAACGGTCAATCTGTGGTAATAGCTCCGTTTCTTTTTTGGCTATAATCAACCGCCATGACTGCCAGTAATTAGCAACTTCGTTAATAATTCGATCTTCTAACTTTGCCTGCTGCTGGGGTGTCAAAATATCTAGAATTTCATTTTCGGTAGTAACAAGTACTAAACTCCGATTCATCAAATTTGTGGCAATTCCCCGTACTGCTGGAAAATGCTGTTTTAGAGGGTTATCTAACTGTAAAGAGTTGATAATCTCCGCTTTATTCTCTGTAATACTTGAAGATTCTATATAACTTACGTTATTTGTCGAGTTTTTATCAACAAACTTCAGCCTAAAAGCTCCCAATAAAGCCAAGGGATTGAAAGTTTCAGATGTTTTTGTAGGTGTGGAGACGGCTTCATCTGACAACATGTAATTGACTGCTTCTAGTACTTGTTGAATAGGACTATCAGCATTTGGAATTTCGGGCTGGAAATCGGTATCATTTGGTTGTAACTTTAGTCTAGTTTGTGGTTCTTTGGTCTGTAGCGTTTTCCCAGATGATTCAGATGACTGCAACAGTAGATACACTGGGTAAAGTAGTACCTCCACACCCCACTTAGTGGCAACTTGCAAATGCCGGAAGGTGTGTTCCCACTGTTCTGTCACCCGCCGAGATTGCTGGTGGACAAAGTTAAATAGTCTGCTTTGATAACGACCAGAGGAACCAGAAGACATAGTAGTAATTTTTTAGTTCAAGTCTTGTTAAGTTGTGAGACTCGCGCCAAACAATAAAAATAACCAACACCTCATCTTAGCGAATATATGACCCCGACTGTCTCTGAATCTCATACCAAAATCATCTCACAAGCAATTGAGCAACTGCGCTCTTTTTGCCAAGTTAATCTTCAGTCTAGCTGGCTATACCAGGAATCTGACCTGATTATTACTGATGTTGTAGCTACTGATTTGTCTCATTGGCAACCTGTTCAGTTGAATGCTAAAGAACATATCGCTTGGACTGGGGGGAAAAAAGTACTATGGCTAGTGCAAAAGTTGGTAGTGCCCCAAGATTTACAGGGTTATCCTTTAGCTGGGTTATCTTTGCGGCTGGCGCTGCTTTGGTGGGCAGATTCTGCTGAGATTTATGTAAATGGGGAGTTAGTACTGGAGGGTGATTTATTTGATTGTTCGCCGAGAGTGCTTCTCAGCCAGGGAGTGAAGCCAGGGGAAGAGTTTGTTGTGGCTTTGCGGTTAGTGAGTCCGGGACATTGTGATGGTGCTTTAGTGCGATCGCTCCTAGTTTATGAGTCTATTGTTGATAATAATCCCGATCCGGGTTTTGTGGCTGATGAATTAGCTGTGGTGCAACTTTATTTGGAAAAATTTGCGCCGGAGAAGTTGGATGCTTTGGTAGAGGTGGTGGCGGAGATTACGAACAGCAGAGGCGCAGAGGGCACAGAGAAGGGAGAGTTAGCAAAGTCGTTTTTGTCTCTACGTCAAAATTTAATTCAATCCGACATCTTAGCCCCCCGATTGATAGGGGGTTGGGGGGATCAAAAATCTAAAATTTTCTTATTGGGTCATGCTCACTTAGATTTAGCATGGCTATGGCCTGTGAGTGAAACTTGGAATGCGGCGCAAAATACTTTTGAGTCGGTTCTGAAGTTGCAAGAAGATTTCCCTGAGTTAATTTTCTGTCATTCGACTCCCGCACTTTACGCTTGGATTGAAGAACATCGCCCGGATTTGTTTCAGGCAATTCAAGCACAGGTGGCTGCTGGACGTTGGGAAGTTGTCGGCGGGATGTGGGTGGAACCAGAACTCAATCTCATTGCTGGTGAATCAATAGTCCGTCAGCTATTGTATGGTCAACGATACATCCAGGAAAAGTTTGGACAGTTTTCAACTATGGTATGGGTTCCAGATACTTTTGGTTTCTGTGCAACTTTACCGCAGTTTTTCGCTAATGCCGGAATTGAGTATTTTGTCACCCAGAAGTTGCGGTGGAATGATACTACTAAATTTGATTATGGGGCTTTTTGGTGGCGATCGCCTGACGGTAGCGAAGTCTTTAGTTTGATGTCTGCACCTATCGGTGAAAGCATTGATCCAGTTAAAATGGCATCCTACGCTCTGGAATGGCAATCCCAAACTGGTTTATCAGAATCCCTCTGGCTTCCCGGTGTCGGCGACCACGGCGGCGGCCCCACCCGTGATATGTTAGAAACCGCCCAACGCTGGCAAAAGTCACCTTTCTTCCCAGATTTAGAATTCACGACGGCTGAAAAATATTTACAGCAAATCAAAAGGAGGCAGGAGGTAGGAGGCAGGAGGCAGGAGGCAGGAGGCAGGAGGCAGGAGGTAGAAGGCAGAGGTTCTGATTCTCCGTTATTTCCTACTTGGGATGACGAACTATATTTAGAATTCCATCGCGGTTGCTACACTACCCACGCAGACCAAAAACGCTGGAATCGTCGCTGTGAAAATTTATTGTATGAAGCTGAACTATTTGCTACCTTGGCAACCATAAGTTGTGGTGTGACATATCCTAAAGTAGAAATTGAAGCAGCTTGGAAGCAGGTTTTATTTCAACAGTTTCACGATATTTTACCTGGTTCTTCAATTACTCAAGTTTACACAGATGCGTTACCCCAGTGGCAGCAAGTGGAACAAGTCGGAACGAAGATATTACAAGAATCACTTTTAGCGATCGCATCTCACATTACCCTATCAGAACCACCAAAACCCGATAGTTTACCTATTTTCGTTTTCAATTCTCTCAATTGGCAGCGTTCTGAGGTAGTCTCTGTAGCCTTACCCACACCACAGGAATGGCAGATTTACGATACTTCAGGTAAGCAACTTATCTCCCAATTATCTGAACCATCAACCCTACTATTTCTCGCTACCGAAATTCCACCCGTCGGCTATCGCATATTTTGGCTTTCCCCCTCATCTTCCCCATCTTCCTCATCTCCCCCACTTCCCTCACTCCTCCCAGACTGGATTTTAGAAAATGAATTCTTACGAGTTGTTATCGATCCTGATACTGGAGATTTATCAAGTGTTTTTGATAAAACTTATGAACGAGAACTTTTGAGTGGTGCGGGAAATCAACTACAAGCTTTTAAAGATAGCGGTCAATATTGGGATGCTTGGAATATAGACCCCAATTATGCCCAACATCCCTTACCCTCAACAAATCTTCAATCTATTCAGTGGCTAGAACAAGGGCCAGTGCAAAGTCGTGTGCGCGTGGTGCGTCAATTGGGTGAATCGGAATTTTGCCAAGACTATATTTTGCAAGCTGGTTCACCTCTACTGAAAATAGCTACTACCGTCAATTGGCAAGAAAATCATGTATTGGTGAAAGCTGCTTTTCCTCTAAGTATCGAAGCAGACTTTGCTACTTATGAAATTCCCTGTGGCGCGATTCGCCGCCCAACTAAACCACAAACCCCCGCAGAAGAGGCAAAATGGGAAGTCCCTGCTTTGCGTTGGGCGGATTTGACAGAAGAAACACAGGAGGGTATTCACGGAGTTAGTTTGCTAAATGATTGTAAATACGGTTACGACAGCAAACCAAATCAACTCCGCCTAACACTGCTACGTAGCCCTAATTGGCCAGACTCAGAAGCTGATAAAGGTTTTCATGAGTTTACATATACCTTGTATCCTCATGCTGGTAGCTGGGAATCAGCCCATACGGTACGGCGTGGCTATGAATTGAATATACCGTTACAAGTGATATTAAATCCTCCTAATGAAAACCCTCCCCTTTCTGCTGGTAAAGATGGGTTAAGGGTGAGTTTCCTAAATTTATCAGCTGAAAATTTAATCTTGATGGCGTTGAAGCCATCCGAAGATGACCCACAGCAGTTAATTCTGCGGTGTTATGAATGTCACGGAGAAACAGCCAAGTTATCTTTGCAAAGTAATTTAGGGTTAAATCTAGGAGATACACTAGATTTGTTAGAGCGTTCCTCTACTACTAAATTCTCATCTGGGCAACAAATTTTAACAATACAGCCTTGGAAAATCGCCAGTTTCAAGGTAATCCCAGCGATCAATTCCAGGCTAGAGTGAGCCACTATTGCTGTGTCAGTGGCCAATTGTGGTTTTCCACAGACCACCAACCAATGACAAATGACCAATGACTAATGACTCTTTTAGTCTTCGTGATCGTCAAACGGATCGTTCAATTCCTTGCTAGGAGGGCCAAAAGAGGTATAAATTGAAATTCCGGTGATGGCAACCACCACGGCGGCCATAGAAATGCTAAGAACTATTGCGGGTTCCATAATTGAGGGATAGATGATGAGTGCTATTCTTATAGAATATTACAGAAGATTAAAAAAAGCTTTGGCAAGTAATATTAGGTGAACTATGGCACAAAGGACTAGGTTGGGAGATATCCTGAAACCACTTAACTCTGAGTATGGAAAAGTGGCTCCAGGTTGGGGTACTACCCCTGTGATGGCTGTTTTTATGGCGCTATTTTTTGTGTTTTTGCTGATTATTCTGCAACTTTACAATAGATCACTCTTAGTTCAGGATGTAAATGTCGATTGGCGGAGTTTAGGACGCTAACAGATACACCGCTATCAAGTTTGGATAACAAGTTAAGTTACACCCGGTTCTTCCGGGTTTTTTTGTGAATGCTCAGTGCATACTAACTATTGAGTAGACTACATAATATATAAGTTTCTGTAGTGGTTCTATAGTTGACAGGAGACAAAAATGAATATATTTGGTATCGGTCTGCCGGAAATGGGTGTAATTATGGTAGTGGCATTGTTAATCTTTGGGCCAAAGAAGCTACCAGAAATTGGTCGGAGTGTGGGTAAAACAATCCGTAGTTTCCAAGAAGCTTCTAAGGAGTTTCAAACCGAGTTTCAAAAAGAAGCAGAACAGTTAGAAGAAGCTGTCAAGACTACTGCTGAATTGGAACCTAAGCAAATCTACCCTGCTAAATCGGAGCAGGATACTACCACTAGTTCTTCTCAACCTAGCTAGTAGTTTGTCTTATTAGTTACCAAGGGTGAACAAGTTCGTAGTAAGGACTTTAGTTCTGGATTTTAAGCACTGAAGTGCTTACTACAAACCCTCAAAACTAGCTTAGACATTGTACTAGTTGAGTGATTGATATCAATTGACTATAGGCAAAATGACAGAAGCTGTTACGCAACCAGCTTTGGTGATTCCACAACTAATTGTTGGTTTGGGGAATCCAGAAAGCAAGTACGACCAAACACGCCATAATATCGGCTTTGCTGCTGTAGAAGCCCTCTGCCGTTCTTGGCGCATTTCCTTGGCAGAAAACCGCAAGTTTCAAGGTGAGTATGGCGAGGGTATGGCCCCAGGTGGAGGTAAGATTCGCTTGCTAAAGCCGTTAACTTATATGAATCGCTCAGGACAGTCAATTCAATCGGTGACAAGTTGGTATAAATTGCCGCCTGAGTCAGTGCTGATAATTTACGACGATATGGATTTGCCTTTGGGAAAAACTCGGCTGCGCTTATCTGGTTCGGCTGGGGGACATAACGGGATGAAAAGTGCGATCGCACATCTGAGTACCCAAAACTTTCCCCGTTTGCGAATCGGTATTGGTAAACCCAAAGGTGCAGCTAATAACGATGATTCTAATACTGTTTCCCATGTGCTGGGACGATTTTCTGCTGCCGAAAATCAGCAAATGTCTCTTGTACTTCAGTTCGTGGTTGAGTGTATTGAACTAAGCCTCAAGCAGGGAGTAGAAAAGGCGATGAATGTTTGTAATAGCCGCACCATTAATAATTCTGAGTCTTAGGTAGGGGCCAGTTTGTTTGCTAAAGGCGTTTATTTTGGTTGATGGGCAGCGATTTTAGCTTGCTCTATCCAACCGAAATAAAGCCTTTAACGCGCTCTACAACTTAATTGAAGTGCGGCATAGTTTGCTTAATTTTTGTAAGAATAATGGCGATGTCTAAGAAGGACTACGCCTAAGCGCTATTGCCTGTTTTCGGTCATAACCTCAAGCAACGCCAGTATTACACCAAATAGGTTTATTTAAAAGTTCTTTTGCGTCTAGCTGCCACTGCCTTACGTTTGCGTTTTTCAATGGGTGTTTCAAAGTGCCGATGATATTTTACATCAGCTAATATCCCAGCTTTGGAAACCTGACGTTTAAACCGACGCAAAGCTGAGTCTATTGCTTCATTCTCTCCAAGAATCACTTGTGTCATTCTTGCTTGTTCCTCATAATCAACATTTTCCATTGTAATAGTAGCCTCAACCTTAGTAAAACCCCCCGATCTAAAGTCATTATTAAGAGGCTATCCATCCAGAACACACGGATTATGTCTACCTGTCGAACGTCAAATTGGCACTTAACTAAAAGTTAATTTAAGCGCTCTAATGCACTCTCAGCAATAGTAGAGCAGATAGAGAAATTATAATGTCAAATTTTCCTAACTTTAATATGAGCTAGCGACAAGTGTAGTTTTGGCTACCATCAAAATCCTAATACCATTTCTTTATGAGGTTGCGCCAAACCCTTTTAACTTCTTCTTTCTTTGTGTCCTTTGCGCCCTTTGCGGTTTGTTATTTTACATAAAGCTGATTAAATTTAAGTGAATATACTGTATACCAGTCCAGACTGGCTAAAGATGTCAGTACAAGTAATGTTGATTACATGAAGTAGTCCTTGCCAGGGTGCGATCGAGGTGCTTTAATAGCGATGTCTGACGACAAGAAGTAAAGCTTCTACGCATTCCGCAAAATAGTTTTACTTACAAAATTATGTACAAGACGCGCAGTGACTCGACATCGCTGCTGGTGTTCATAAAATTACAGACTCAAAACATTAAACTCTAAAGATATGACAAGCTAGTAGCATATCTTTGACACTAAATTCTCCCAAAAGCCGAATAGGAGCATACATGGAGCCAATTATTGCTATAGTTTTAGCCCTTATAGGTTATGCATTAGGTTCTGCAAAACTGATTAATCAAGGGAATGAAGCCCTAGTCGAACGTTTGGGGCGGTATCATCGGAAACTTAAACCGGGGCTGAACTTTATTGTTCCTTTGGTAGATCAGATTGTGATGGAAGATACCACACGAGAGCAGTTTACAGACATCAAACCTCAGAATGTGATCACTCAAGATAATATTTACGTAGAAGTGGATGCTATTGTATACTGGCGCATTCGAGATATTGAGAGAAGCTTTTACGCGATTGAGGATCTGCAAGGGGCATTAACACAGATAACTACAACTACGCTCCGAGAAATCATTGCTCAAAATACCCTAGAGCAGACCAACGTCTCTAGAGCAGAGATGGACTCAGCTATATTAGATCAATTGAATAATGTAACCGCAGATTGGGGAGTTGAGATTCTCCGGTTAGATATTCAGAGAATTACCCTACCTGAAAGTGTGCGAAAGTCTAGAGAAGAGGAGCAAGCCGCCGTCATCAAAAAACGGGCGCTAATTACCGAAGCCGAAGGGGAAAAGGAAGCTGCTATTAAGAAAGCAGAAGGAACTATGGCTTCAGTGCAAATCATCTCTCAAGCTCTCCGTTCCAATCCAGATAGTAGGGACATTTTGCGGTATCTTGTGGCTCAAGATTACGTAGATGCTAGCCAAAAACTTGGTGAGAGCAATAACGCCAAAATTGTCTTTGTTGACCCAGCTAACTCAAGTGAAATGTTTCAGGAGTTGATAGCCGAGTCAGTAACACAAGAAGGTAACGGCAAAAAAACCGAAGAACGCTAATACCTAGAAATCATGCTGTATAGGTTGTCTCAATAGGGCATCGGCTACTAGTGAAACATCGTGCATTTCTTGAACATCGTGAACTCGGAGGATATCAGCACCATTAAAAATAGCAGCACAACAAGCTGCTGCCGTTCCCCAAACTCGTGCTTTGGGATCTGGTTGATTTAAAATGCGACCAATGAAACTTTTACGCGATGCTCCTACCAAGATAGGACAATTGAGTGGTAAGAGCGATCGCAGTCCGCGAAAAATTTCTAAATTCTGCTCATAGTTCTTAGCAAAACCAATACCAGGATCAATAATAATCTTATCCAGATCGATGCCCGCAGTAGTTGCTGTCTGAATTTGCCGAGCCAAAAAACTATAAATCTCACCGAGTAAATCTTGATAATCAGTTTGTTGTTGCATCGTCTGTGGTGTCCCACGAATATGCATTAAAATAATCGGCACACTCAACTCGGCAACTGTCGCCAACATTTCTGAGTCAAAAGTGCCGCCAGAAATATCATTAATAATATCCGCACCAGCTTCTACAGATGCCTTGGCTACAGCCGCACGGGTTGTATCTACAGAAATCGGGACTGAAATTTCTGGTCTTAGCACCTGTAACACCGATAACACTCGGTCAAGTTCCTCCGCCAGAGTTATTTGCTTTGCCCCTGGCCGAGTTGATTGACCGCCCACATCGATTATGTCAGCACCAGCCGCTACGAGTGCTTGCGCCTGTATTAAAGCCGCAGAGGTAGTGTTAAAGTCACCCCCATCACTAAAGCTATCAGGCGTTACATTCAAAATGCCCATCAAATAAGTTCGCTGTCCCCAATCGAAACAGCGTCCTCGAATTATTAAGTTGCTTGGCATAAATCTATAATTAGGCATTCCCATGCTCTGCATGGGAACGAGAAAAAAGCACATCACACTGACTTAAAATTCACAATCCGAGCGAAACTCTCAGGTTCTAGACTTGCTCCTCCCACGAGGACACCATCAATTTCTGGTTGAGCCATGATTTCATCAATATTATTTGGCTTTACTGAACCGCCATATTGAATTGATACATTTGGATTAGTCAACTTGCTACGAATTAAGCCAATTATTCGATTAGCTTCCTCTACTTCACAAGTGTCACCAGTGCCAATGGCCCAAATCGGTTCATAGGCAATCACCAAATTATCCTGATCGATATCTAGCAAGGCTTTGTCGAGTTGGAGAGCAATCAGTGATTCAGCTTCTCCCGCATCTCGTTGTTGTTTACTTTCGCCAACACAGAGAATTGGAGTCAAACCAAACCTTTGAGCAGTTCGGAGGCGCAGATTAACGGTGGCATCCGTTTCCCCAAAATATTGCCGCCGTTCGCTATGACCTACAATCACAAAGCGCACACCGCTTTCTGTCAGCATCGGGCCAGAAATCTCACCCGTATAGGCTCCATATTCTTCCCAATGGATATTTTGTGCCCCCAGTTGGATGAGGCTACCGTGCAAGGTCTTGGACAAAACACTTAAATCAGTGAAAGGAGGACACAATATCACTTCTCGCCCTTGGGGGGTTTCCTCTAAGTGGGGCAGAAATCCTTGTAAAAACTCCTGGGTCTCTGCCTGGGTTTTGTACATTTTCCAGTTGCCGGCAATAACGATTTTCCGCACAGGTAATTTAGTCAAGATCCTAACGCGTTATATTTAGATGCATTTTTCAGTTTATGACTTTTTGTTAGCCATTAGTCATTGGTCATTGGTCATTAGTCAAGAGTTATTCTTTTATGCACCACTGCCCCCTACTCCCCAAACCCTTGTTAAAAATAACTAGGATAAGAGACAGGGGTAATTTAAAAATCCCAAAATTTCAAACCTCATATTGATATGACTTCGACATTACCTCTGCCTGAACCCAATCAAAGCGATTCTGCTAACACTGGAGCAAATTCTCCTAGTTGGGAGGAAGAACTGGATAGCGCTATTTTCAGTTTTGAAGACATTCAGACGGAACTGAACTATAAACAAGCACAAACCGCGCTGCGAAACTTAGTAGCCAATCTTGACCTCACCCCCCAAGAAAAAACCGGATTAGAAACGGAAATTGCTGATTTGGAAACTATGCTGGGGAAGTTAGACCGCATGGTGGTGCAGATTGCGGCTTTTGGCATGGTAGGGCGTGGTAAGTCTTCGCTACTCAATTCTTTGGTGGGACAAACAGTATTTGAAACAGGGCCGCTGCACGGTGTCACTCGGACTGCACAAACAGTTAATTGGAGTATTAGTGAGGAAGCGATTGGAGAAACTGAACGGGCTTTACGGGTTACTCTCCCTGGTGTAGGTCAATCGCAGGTGGAATTAATTGATACTCCTGGGTTAGATGAAGTAGATGGTGCGACTCGTGCAGCATTGGCTGAACAGATTGCTAAACAAGCGGATTTGATTCTGTTTGTAATCTCTGGTGACATGACAAAGCTAGAATACGCCGCCCTTTCTCAGTTGCGGGAAGCTGGTAAACCGATCATTCTGGTGTTTAACAAAGTAGACCAGTATCCAGAAGCAGACCGGATGGCAATTTATCACAAAATCCGGGATGAAAGGGTGCGGGAATTACTCACGCCTTTAGAGATTGTTATGGCTGCGGCATCGCCATTGGTGAAGACGGCGATTCGTCGCCCTGATGGTACTAGGGGCATACAGTTGCGTACAGGGAATGCCCAAGTTGAAGAACTGAAGCTGAAAATCTTGGAGATTCTGCACCGTGAGGGTAAAGCCTTAGTTGCTCTTAATACCATGCTTTATGCGGACGTTGTAAATGAGCAGTTAATCGAACGAAAACTGATGATTCGGGAACAGAATGCCAATCAGTTGATTTGGAAGGCTGTGATGACTAAAGCATTAGCGATCGCACTTAATCCCGTAACTGTGGTAGATATTCTCAGTAGTGTGGTCATTGATATTGCTCTGATTTTGGGTTTATCTAAGCTCTATGGCTTCTCTATGACCGAAGCTGGTGCTGTACAACTGCTACAAAAAATCGCCCTGAGTATGGGCGGAATTGGTGCTAGTGAATTGTTGGCAAACTTGGGTTTGAGTGGATTGAAAACTTTACTTGGTATCTCTGCAACAGCTACAGCAGGTATTGCCCTTGGCCCTTATATATCAGTGGCACTTACGCAAGGGGGAGTAGCTGGTGTTTCTTCTTACGGTATTGGGCAAGTTACCAAAGTTTATTTAGCCAACGGCGCGACTTGGGGGCCTGATGGGCCAAAAGCAGTAATTAATCGCATTTTGACAAACCTGGATGAAACTTCAATTCTAAACCGGATTAAAGATGAATTACTCCATAAGGTAAAACTCAGAAAGTGATGTATAAACTTATTTTAAATGCTTGTATTTTGCTCAAGCCAAGCGACTAAATCAGATACATTTGAAAAGTCTAAAAATTCTTCTCCTAATTGTTCCAGTTGTTCAGTAGATAAGACTTGAATTCTCTCAAATATTGATGAATCGATTTCTCCAAATCGCCGATTTAACTGACGTTTTAAAAAGCGAAAAGCTTCTTTTTGCTCTCCCCTTTTTTCTCCTCTTTCTTCTCCCTTCTGCAAAATATCCTGATAAATAACTGATTCTTGCATAATATCTTCCCGCAATAATTGATGAATAAAATCTTTCTCAAACTTCAACCCTGCTAAAATCTCGGTGTAAGCAGCAGTATTTTGTCTTGTCTCAATATCTGTAATTTTAGCAATTTCTTTGGCAACCTGCGATAGTAGTACTTGGGCTGAATCTGTTCGCGTTAACGGTGCTAAAGGTAATAACGCCAGATTGTTCAGAAATAGTACTGAATCTTGTTCCCACATGCGGATAACTCGATAACGGTGGGTTGTGACTTCGCTAACATATTCTTCGGTAAAAGCGATTTCATTACTTGTCTCTTGCAAGAAAATCACTACCTGCGTAACAGGAACTTGATATTTCCTTGTCAATCGGACATAGTAATCTAGCATCCGCAGAGAAATTGGTTTTGGGGATTTGATTGTGGTTTGAAATTCTAGGTGTAAAATCCAATTTTCTGTTTGCAGAAATGTCACTGAATCAGCACGTATAGGTTCGATGCTCAATTCAGTTTTTAAGATTTCAATTGTTCGTGGTTCTTGATTTAATAACCAACGGGTAAAATCACGGGGATATTTTTCTGCAAGTATTTTACAAAGATTGTCATATTCTGCCATCTATTAAGAATCCTAAATAAGTTGTAAAAAATTTCCCCCCAAGAGATCGGGGGGACTAAGAAGGGTAGCAACAATTTCAAATTCTCACGAATGATTTAGGATTGCTATATACAGATGAAATTGCGCCTTCATCAACTTTTAGTTTCTACCTTTGAAAGAGTTTAGCCATTCTTGAACTTGTTCGCGGGCAATATCGCGCCCTCCAAGACCAAAAGCTAGGGCAATAGCAACTGCGATCGCACCGAGTAAAAGTCCAAAGGCTAAATTCACAATATCACTGGCAACTCCAATCTGTTGCAGTGCCATTGCAGAGACTAAAGCAATAATGGCAATCCGCGCTACTTGTCCCAAAATCTCTGCCTGACGTTCGCCGGAACTGGTAATGATATTAAAAGCCAGATTTGCCAGGAATAAGCCAATGGCAAATATTACCAATCCCGCCAAAATTCGCCCAAATATAATTACAATACCAGACACTAATGCTGTCAGGGCTGGAATATTCAAGATATTCACCGCCGCCACCGTTGCAAACAGCATGATACCTACTAAGGCAACAATACCCGCAATTTCCGATGGAGTGCGGTTTGGGATATGGGCAGTTGTTGGTTCAGTTGAAATTTCGATGCGTCTAGTGGGTGTTGTCAGACCCAAAATAGTGAAAATGTTGTTAAAGCCTAAATTGGTGAGGATACTTGTAACCAAATCCGCGATAAATCGCCCAATGAAATAGGCAACAATCAAAATTGCCACGGCTGTAAAGATGGCAGGGAGAGCGTTGAGAACCTGTTGTAGCATGGCGATCGCTGGGACAGATATCGCATCAATTCGCAAAGCATTAAGCGCTGCGATCGCTACAGGAATCAAAATCAAAACATAGACAATTGTGCCGATAATACTTGATAGAGGTTGTACCCCCGCGCTCGCAGATAATCCCAACCGACTACCTAAATGGTCGATCCCAGTTGTCGCCAACAAGTTCGTTACAATCCGCCGTACTACATTAGCGATGAACCAACCTACTACAGCAATTAAGATCGCCGCTAAAATGTTCGGCAGAATTAGCAGAATTTCTGTAATGAGAGCTTGTACTGGTTGTAGAGCCTGCCTTAGTCCTAAACTATCTAAAACTGGGGCAAGAAACAGTAAAAATATAAACCAATACAGAGCATTAGCAATCGTTTCACTCAGAGACAACTGATTTAGACTGGGTGCGCTGTCTTCTGGTTCTGGATTCAAACGCTCATCCAGATTAAATGCCTGTAATGAGCGCACAGTGATAATCTTCACAATGGTCGCCAAAAACCAGGCGGTTGCCAAAAGGATTCCCGCACCAACCAAATTTGGCAAAAAGCCAATAAGTTGATTGAGAAAATTATTGAGAGGTCGAGAGGCTACCTCCAGATCCAACGTCTGTAAAACAGCTACCGCCGTCAACAAAATAATGCTCCAAAAGACTAAGGTGGAGATTAATTTCTCCACCTGAGGAACATCTTGACGACCCGTTACTCCTGCGGCAATGCGGTTATCTATGTTTGTGCGCTTGAGGATTCCTTGCGTTACGGCTGCTGCGATCGCTGCAATTAGCCAACCTACTAACAAAATTGCTACTGCCCCCAGCAGACGGGGCGTAAACAGAATTATCTGTTGAACAATACCTTGTACATCAGCGATTCCTTGATTCACTGCTGGTTGTGTCGGTTGTAGGCTGGGGGATTGTGCCAAAAATTGCTGCACCCTCATGGGCAAAGCAACTTCTATCACCGGGGTTATTCCTTGCCAAGTTGCGTTCATGGTTTTCGGGAATTAAGCTTAAGTATTCGCCGCAAACACTGAGTAAGTGTTTTGCCTATAAATTTACCAGTAAACACATACATATAATATTGATATCAAGAGTAATTTTTGACTTTGTTACTAAATATTTGATTTAATCTACTGGCAATGGCGAATTTTGCGTTACTCTAATTGCAGCAACAGCATCGAAGATGTGGAATGCCTCAAGTTTTAGAACAATCTATTCAAATTAATGCTACAGCTACGGTAGTAGAGCGTTGTATTAGCGATTTAGCTCTCATGCAACGCTGGCTTAACCCTGTCCTCCGTTGCGAACCTGTGGGTGAATCTTGGAGTACTGATGTCGGTAGTGAAAGTCGTTTTATCATTCAAATTCCTCTACTGAAACCCACTTTGAATAGCGTAGTTGTGGAACGACAACCGGGTTTGGTAGTCTGGGAATTTAAGGGATTTTTTCAAGGGCGCGATCGCTGGGAATGTCAACCCACAGAAAAAGGAACGCTTCTACTAAACCGTTTTGAGTTCGATATTCCTAACCCTTTAGTCAGTTGGGGTTTCAATACCTTTGCCGCATCTTGGACAAAAGAAGATATGCAAGCCCAACTCCGCCGCCTGAAACGAGTCGCAGAAAATTCGTAATTGGGCATTGAGCAGAAAAGGCAGAGGAGCAGGGAGCAGGGGAGGCAGGGGAGACAAGGGGACAAG
>NZ_JADEXU010000364.1 GCF_015206895.1 Nostoc sp. LEGE 12450
TTAAAAATGCTTCCCGAAATCCCTGAGCCTATTTTATTAACCCAGATTTTTGCCAAGCTTACTGCTTTAGGACGTATTCATCCCGTTTCTACAGGTGTTGAACCCTCGTAAATTGGCAGAGGTATTGTTTATAAAGAGCCATTACCTATTTTCCTCCAATCAAATGATTGAATTGAAGATAATGTGGAGAGCTAATTTTTAGCATCCGATCTGGATGGTTATGACTACCAGTGGGAAGTTCAATGCGTGTTCTTTGCTTGGAAATGCTGATTTCCCTAATGCTGACGAAACGATATACATAATCCTTAAGAAAATTTTGCTGCTGCCAAAATGACTGACCGATTTCCCGACAATAGGCAATGAAACACTTTGCTCCTTTGAGTTGCTGAATAATCTCTGCTTCCGCTCCTCCTTTCCCTGCCTTCATCTCAATACAAAGAATAACCTTTTTGTTCTCAGTATCAGCAACGATGACAAAATCAGCACGCTTGCATTCACCAAACTTTCCTTTAAAGACTGTGTTTGGCGAGCTAAAAGCATCTGCCTTAATGACAATGACTTCATCATCATCAGGCATCCCATTAATAGTTACAGAATAGTTGGCGGGTGGAGGCTCTGTGAGTGTGACCTGCTTTTTGCCGTAGCTATCTACCAATGGTACTGTAGCAGTTTCCTTGATCATCTGTTTAAGGATAGCAATATCAGACATTAATCCTGACCCCAGATGATCGCTTCCTGAATCCGGTTCATTGTTTCGATGGTTGTATCAAAACTGCGCGCTGCAATACCTAGCTCTGGGTCTATGTCTGCTAGTGTCAGTGTTTGGCATTTAGTTTTTTTCTTTTTGCCCTCTAGTATAATTGGTGCTTCTTCTGCAATATAGACTTTGATTTTTTCAGAAGAGATCAGTTCTGCTGGAAGATAACCTTCTTCTTCAGCAATTTGCTTGAGATGAGGTTTCTCGTGGTTGAGCATGATCAGCGTATTCAGTTCTTTGATAATGTAATCGCTATGGGTGGTGATGAAAACTTTAATACCGAGGTTCACTAGTCGGGCGAAAAGCCGCGCGACGCGGCGCTGGTTTTCGGGGTGCAAGTTCAGTTCTGGTTCATCCACCATGAGTAAATCACCTTCCTTGGCTTCGTGTCTCAGGTAAAAGCCGATATCTAGTAGAGAACGCACAGCGCTAGAACTTTCATCCATAGAAAGCTTGACCCGTTTACCCTTATTCGGCTCATAATAAAGTTCATCATTACGCGTGACGGTGTATTTACCACCGATAATGTCAGCAAAATCAGCCAGCACATCGGGATAGTTCTCAGCAATGAAACTACTTTTTTTGACTATTTTTTCAAGTTGCCGGATAAAAGCCACATTCGTCCTTATTGGTAGGGCATAATCTCCGTAATCTTTAAGTAGAAGTTCTACTCGATCAATATTTTGGCCAACCTGACCCATTTCTTCAAACAAGCGATTGCGGTCGAAATTCAAGTCTTTGCGAAAAATTGCAGCACCGGTTCGTTCGCTACTGGCGATAAAAGGGTTAGGAAGAAATTGATCAAAAATGATATCTTTTAGTGCGTCGGTAATGATGCGTTCAAGGATGTCGGTGGGGATTTTTACCTTCTCTTTCTCAACTAGCAGAGTTACGACTAATTCTGTGCTTTCTTCAGTTTTGGTAATAGAGAAAAGTGATACCTCACCGGAGCCGATTTTCAGATCAAATCTCCTTTCTAAACGAGTATTTTGGATGTCCACGCTCACCTGAAACTCTGTTTCTTTAAATCGTTCAGATGGTGCTGCAAAAATCTTTGGTAATTCCTGAGTATACGCTTGACAACCTTTAGTAACAATTTGCTCGGACTGTTGGACATATTCTTGTATATCAAGACGAATTACGCCGTCCGCAAGGAGCCGCTCGATCTTGTCGCTGTTGATTTGAATTGTAAACATTCGTCGCCAAGTAGATAAAAAGCCAAACAACGCATAAGTCGCGTAAGTCTTGCCCGTATTATTGCAGCCACAAATGATCGTCAAGTCGCCAAGTGTGAATTCGGCTTGCTTTAAAGCACCAAGATTTTTGACTTTAATTTTCATTGCCGTATTCCTTTAGCGATCATCTCCTAGCATCACTCTCCAACTATGCCTTAGTCTAAAACTCACCATGATTTGAACACTCACACTCAAAAAATACTTTTCTAACTACAAAATACTCAATAAGTGACAGCTACTTGAGTTATTACACCTTAGAGGCTGTTTGAAAAGTTGGAGAGATGGTAAAAAAGCTCTCTCAGTATACGCTGTGAATAGATAATAGACAGCACTGAGAGAGCAACATGAGTAAAGCATACCCCAGTAATCTCACCCGTGTTC
>NZ_JADEXU010000078.1 GCF_015206895.1 Nostoc sp. LEGE 12450
CTCTTGGGCGAGAAGTAACTGAAGTTTTAGGAGAATACCCCTTTCCAGTGTTAAAAGCACAGATAAGTCAAAGGGTAGCATTTGCTGAGTGTTTGAACATTGGGAGTACTGTTTTGGAAGCTGCCCCAAAAAGTGCTGCCAGTGATGAAGTACGAGCTGTTGTTGAGGAGATATTAGCAGCGAAGGAGGAAACGAATCATGGCAGAAGTTAAAAAATCACAAAAACTAAGCTTGAGGCCAGGTGTTCAGAAAACGCCTGTAAAAGATGAAGCAGCAGCCTGGGTGGAAAGTCGTAATGGTGCTGAAACACCTAGTACTACAGGGACAGAAGAAGTTAACAACGGCAAAAGCAAGCGAGTTACTTTTGAAGTTACCCTAGCACAGCACCAGGAGATTAAAATCCGTGCTACCAAAAAAGGTATGACTATTAAGGAATATATGATTGCTCTAGTTGAGGAGGAGCTAAAAAGCTAATGTAATAAAGTAATTTATTACATTTGTATTTATTTACATAATTACATAATTACAACTGTTTGGAGATTTCAGACGCAGTTGGCTCTCGTTGGGGTTTGAGTTATGAGTGATTTAACGGTTAATGATGGTTCATATCAGCAGTTGTTAGATCGCATTGGTGAGTGTTTGGCGTTGGGGCGACAACGGGCTTTTGAGCAGGTTAATTCAGTTTTAGTAGAAACTTACTGGCAGATTGGGCGTTATATTGTCGAGTTTGAGCAAGCGGGCAAGGAACGGGCAGAATATGGCAGTAAGTTGTTACAGGTGCTTTCACTCCTATTTGAAAGCGGCGTATGGTAAGGGGTTTAGCCGTTCTAAGAAAGCAGTATATGCGTCTGTTTTATTTGAACTATGAGAATTGCCAAACACTGTCTGGCAAATTGAGTTGGTCGCACTATACGGAGCTTTTAGCTATTTCCGATGATTTGGCGCGGTCATTTTATGAGCAGCAGTGCATCCAAGATCGCTGGAGTGTGCGGGAGTTGAAATGCCAGAAGGATTCGGCTTTGTTTGAGCGGGTGGCGTTGAGTAAGGATCGGGCGGAGATTTTGGCACTGGCTAAGGATGGGCAACGGATCGAGTCGGCGCGGGATGTGGTCAAAGATCCTTATGTGTTCGAGTTTTTGGATTTACCAGACCGCAATTATCGTGAGAGTGAGTTAGAAAATCGTTTAATTGCTGAGTTGGAGAAGTTTCTACTTGAGTTGGGCAAGGGGTTTGCATTTATTGGGCAGCAATACCGAATTACGTTAAACAACACGCATTTTTTTGTGGATTTGGTGTTTTATCATCGCATTCTCAAGTGTTTTGTCTTAATCGATCTCAAAACGCAAGCGGTGAGTCATCAGGATATTGGACAGATGAATATGTATCTAAATTATTTTCGGGCTGAGGAGAATATGAAGGATGACAACGAGCCGATAGGGATTGTATTGGCGCGAGATAAGGATGAGATTTTGGTTGAGTATGCGACGGGTGGTATTTCTAATCAGTTTTTTGTGTCGAGATATCAACTTTATTTGCCAGATCCGGAGGTTTTAAAGCAGGAGTTAAGGCGGCTTTTGGAGGTAAATGATGGCTGATGTTCCCTGCCCCCTCTCAAGAGATGTCGCCAAACTACTATTTAACGACATCTCACTAGAAATAACGAACAGCTATTTTCACTAGAATCATTTACAAGCACTTGAAGACGCTGGTAATTTAGAGTAACAACTAAAAATAAGGGTATCAATATCCTGGGGACTTCCAGGAAATAAAATATACAAACAAATAAAAATTATTCTAACCGATTGTACATTTTATTTTTGAGAAGTCCCTTATTTCATATACAGAGCATCCTCTGATACGTTTGCTCAAACTCCTACTTTGGAAAATACCAACGTTACTGTACCAGTAGTCTTGGTTACTCCAACACCATCTGAACAACTTGTAGGATTGGGAGCAACAAGCGCAATAGGGGTACAGCCGGGATACCTGCAATTTGGGACACGTTGTAAACAAATGTTGCAGAAACCGATTGTGCGATTTACTAACTTGTCTAAAAATAGTATAGAGACATTCAAATTTTTGCACACTAAAATCAACTCTTCACGCGATTCAGTCTCTCAAACTTGCCCATAAATGGTTGTTTTCGGAGATGTTTTCGCGGGGGGTGGCGCGCTCGAACTGGTGTTGAAACAACGCAAAATCAAGCATTTGCAAACATCTGCGTAACATAACTTTACAACGTGTCCCAATTTGCGCGTATCCCGGCTGAACCCCACTCTGCTCTCAAATACCAACTTTCACCCCAATGTTGGTATTTGAGAAAGTAGAAATTACTTTTTTAGTAAAAGTGTACTATTTTCTGCCTCCTTGTAGCCTTCCTATAGTTGCGTCAAACAGGAGTTCTTAAAAAAGCTGAAAGCCATATATAACAAGCTTCTCCAGCCCCTATTTCCGCATTTGCAGGGATCTCCGCTCAATGCCATAAAGTGTCTAAAACAACTGTTTTGACCTTCCACTCTGGTCATAAAAGTATGGATGGGCTACGCAACAGGTAGCTTAAAACCTACGGAAGAATTGGATGAATTGGAGTTAGACAAGTTTTTGGATTTGTTGATCCACCTCTTAAGCAACTCTCACATATTAAGATGTTATCAGCGTAGCCAATACCAGTACCATAATGCTCTAAAGCTTTTTTGATATCTTTCTTCGCTTGCCTGATTTTCAAGCCTAGATAGTACGTTGCACATGCAACATTTTTTTGGGGGTCAGTCATTTCAGTGTGTTCAAAATGCACTCCATGAGGCGTATTTTTATTAACATCAACAACTGCACCCTCAGTTATTTGCATCAAGCCAGTTGCAGTGCTACCAGGGTTCTTAGCTGTAGGATTAAATCCACTCTCCTTCCATATCTGGCAGAGCAGAAGTTCAGTTGACACTTGGACAGTATCTCTAAGTTTGCCTGTATTGTTGTTTTGTTCTACAAGAGTCTTTACCTGGTCAAAGGTGAGACGGGTGCTACTCGTGTCTATATCGATAGGAGAATCAGGATATTGTTCAGGAGAGTCAATTTGGTTAACCATAAATTTCTCTATTAAGACTTAAAGGGAGCATAGAAAAATCAACTACTGCTGCCCATTTCGCATCCTGGCTAGGCATCATGAAAAAAAAAGAATATAGCTCTAGTAGATGCAGGCGGACAAGGTAGTGCATCAATGTGTTTGGAGAGCTTGAACTTAAATATTCCCTTTCACCGCACTACCAGCCCCGATAACCAGGCTGAAGAAATTCCCAATATCGAGAAAAAAGTAGATTATTTAATCGTGGATAATTCTGGAAATTTAGGTGGAATTTTAGATGAATATTTTAATAACTGGACATCTGGTTTTGCAATATGGGTAAAGCCATTGGATATAGAACTGGGTCATTAAGTTACTCTTGAATCTCAAAGCCTTACCCAAGTTGCTAGCTGCGGTTAGATTTTCAAGCCAGTGTCTTCGCTATTTTCACATCGATTACACTTATTTTATTTGGTTTCCAGCGGCGTATGACAAATATGTAGTCCAAGAACCTAGCCTTGTTCTGTGTTTGATTGGGCGCTCTCCAGCTTGTGTCTCCAATACACCACCTTCTGCAATAACTAGCGGTACGAGGACACTCAGTGCAAAGGCAGTAGCGTCCGCCTTTGTGGGGTGATTGCAACTACCAAACTTTGCAACATCAAATCTTGATCTAATTTCGTCTTGTACTTCATTGCAATTACTGGAGAGGATGCCAATTTCTCCATTCCTCTCTGTTAATTGAAAGGTGTCTTGCGAATCAAGGTCAAATACAGTTTCATTCCTTTCTAATGTAGATTCACTCATTTCTGTTATCCTTCTATTGAGTGTACAATCTCAAAACACTTGTTGTTAGTTTTATTGAATTTTTTCTTAAGTAAGAAGTAATTCTTCCCACTTATACTAAGAGTTATATGTCTGTAATAAGAAAATTTATTCACCCTATAGGAGGATATAGCTATATATAATTACTCTAATAAATAAGACTAATTATATACAACTATCGCTCTTTCATTAGTAACCCTCAGATGTTGATGTTTTTAAGTGTTCTGATTACAGAAAAAATCAACGTTATCTGAGTTTTTATCTCGTCAATTTGGCAATTCTCAAGTTTTAGATTGGTTGAATCCGGTAATAGGCATCACCGTGCCAATTACAAACAGCAATAAGTGATGACTCCAGCCTGACTGAAGAACAGAAAAAGGATGCTTTAGAAGCATTAAACTCTATAGGTGAAGAAGCCCAAAAATCACTAGAAAATCGTATTCAAAAAATCTCTAAATTTGCCCTTAGTTCTTTGAAAAATATTGTATCAGTTACTAATGCTTCTAGTGAACTAGTAAATGTTGTTCAAAATTGCCTGCCACAGATTACACGATTAATTGGATTGTAAACAAGCCAGCAGGTTTGGTTAAACAAAGTAAAACTTAATAATCTGACACTGGTAAATCACGAGCGGGGTATGATCGCCTGCTTAGGTCAAAGCTAGCTAATGTCAATTTGACCGCCTAACCGCCCCAAAACCTTAATTTGACGTGAGCGCCAGTCAGGGCTGACTCGACTATTGCAAATACTTATTTATTCAGGGGGCCACACAACAGATATAACCCCATGATGGCGTTGACTGATAAAACAAAAAAGCGGTTTTACTCACCCGTTTTTAACTTTGGTTTTGGTTTAGGACGCGGCACAGAGGTATTATCCTGACTAGTCGCTTTTGACTTACCTTTCTTTGGTGCAGGTGGTGCTGCTGCTCTTTGCGCTTTCTTAGCTGCTGACTGCACTGTGGCTTTATCCTCCTTAGACGCTTTGAGAAATCTCGGTGCAGAATCCTTAGGTGTAGCGAACTGCAAACATCGGGGGATGAAACTGCAAACAAGCCAATTTTGAAACCACAATAACTGCAAATAAGGGGGGTCTCAAAACCACATTATCTGCAAATGAAACCACAATAACTGCAAATAAGCTGTAACCCTTATGAATAGGTTGTTGTAGAAAAACAGCCTCGAAACTGTCCAATTTATATGAACCAATTAGCCAAACACTTATGCCCGAACGTTGTGGTTTAATCTGAACGGTATCCGTCCAATTTAATTATGAATTAGGTTTTTGGGAGCAAGTACCACTAACCTGCTTCTTTCTCTTGGTAAAGACTCTTAAGTTTAGACTGGAGTAATGTTGAATTTTCTTTAATTTGGACAGTTTCATCCCAATAGTCCCAAAACAGCTAAAATCCATACTGGCTAAAGATTACAGCCTATTTGCAGTTAATGTGGTTTCAAAATTATGTTTGCGGTTTATTTGCAATTATTGTGGTTTTGAGACCCCTCTTATTTGCAAATAATGTGGTTTCAAAAATGGCTTGTTTGCAGTTCGCTACATCTAGGCGATGGCGCAACTCTTAACGTTCGCTACTTTCTCCCCTACAAGTAGGGAAAATTACTATCTTTCCACTGCTTGAATAGGTTAATTCTTGCTTCTGTCCAAGGTCCTTCGGGAAGTTTAGGCATACGATTGAAGGATACTGTATCTAAAATTGCATCAGCATTACTTTTCACATCCTCATAATCACCAAGATTGACGGGAAAAAACGGTTGCCTTCTCATATGAGCTACATCCATCGGTGAGAATAATTGGGAGATGCCGTTTGTCCAAGTCCCTCCATTGGGTTCGAGAGAAATGGTATGGGCGATATTTTTCAGCGTCGCCGATACCTCTGTTAAAGCTTGCTGCACTTGAGGATAAGATTGGGTTCTAGAGTCGTTAATCAGCGCGTCACAAGCTTGGGCAATTTCTTGCAGTCTCTCTTGGAAAAAGATCCAAGCACTACTCATCTGCGGGAGCAACTGCACATCTGCATAGACTTCAAAACTGGGCCCTGCATTCATACCTGGAAACTTATCGCCTGCTGGCAATTGAGTGATTGCTTTAGCCAAGGGAGAAACGCCAAAAGGCATAAGATTAATAAATGCACTCTTGAGAACATACATTTGTTCTTCATTCTCTTCAGTGTGAGCAAAGAAGCGGAGGAGAATTTGCAGCATGACTTCATAAAGAGCAACGAAAATCTCTACTACATCCCGACTTAACGTATCGGTGATGATGTTGGCTCCAGGAGTGGTATTATCTTGCTGAAGACTTAAAAGGGGATTTTCAATCACAGGACGAGCAGGTTGAAAATTGGGATCGTTCTGCAATTCTGCTAAATATTCTTCGCGAATTTTGGTAAATTTAGCAAAATGACTGTCATCTCTTTGGGCTGGAGAACCTTCGCCCTGCATGATAATCAAATCGATTGCTTTTATTGCTGAATCCAAGTCTTTAACCTGGATCATCTTTTTAAAAATCCCAGTTGCTTGAGCTTTGGGCGACCCAATAAATAGTTTTTGACCGATAGTTTGAAAGCCTTGGCGGATTAGTCCATAGAGTTCTCCAATGGTATTATACTCAAGTTTTCTAGGAACTAATGGTTGTGGTAACGCCGCCAGAAGTCTTAGCAATTCTTCGTCTTTGATTCGCTGACAAAACTGATTCCAAGACGCTTTTTGTTCCTCAGTATCAAAATTATTTGGCAATTCAAAACAAATATAGCGATTCAGGGTGTTTTCATTGAAAGGCGCTAGTTTGAATGAGAGTTTTAAAGAAGTATAGGTTTTAGCCTGGGGAAAATTTGCGCGTCGGAAATATGGCGCTCCTCCTATGGCTGTGAGGAGATTGCTAGCAAGTGCTAGATGCAGCATTTCCTCTACGGCAATTTCATTGATTGTCCGCCGCCACCGATTAATCTTATTTAACTGAGCTTGAGAAACTGCCTCATTTGTAAATTCCTTTAAACTGAAGGCACTACAAAGATACTGGCAAGCAAGAGAATGTTCCAATTCTGCTGCTTGGGAGAGAAGATAAAGTAAGTCTTCTCTAGTTTTGACTTGATTGTCTGTACTCATAACGATACTCTTGTTTCCTAAAGTATTTTTGAGAGCAGTAATTTGAAGAAAAAAAAGTATTAAAAAGCAAACTGCGAGATTTTTCAACAGACTGTAATATCGACTTTATCCATATAGTAGGATTCAAGGCACTTGGATGGATAAAGTCGATGGGAGTCTTATTAGTTAATTAATACCAACATCATCAAATGCTTTAGCGATCGCCTGTAACTTCTCATTCTGTGAGGGATCATTTCGGAAAAGCGATCGCGCCCATTTCTCTACAGCCCTACGGCTATCGCTGAAACCTGAGGTACGAGAAAGATCTTGTGATAATGCTAAGTAAAACATTCGTGTAAAGGAAATAGCATCAAATAGGTAATTGCTGTTATTATCCTTTGCTGTCAAGATATTGAAAGCTGCCTTATTGTGAATACCGCTATTAGTGTGAACGCCGCCGTTATCATTATCTATTGTTGTGTGGAGATAATTCCTCATGTGGTCAGGTTGACTATGGCTTCGCGGGTTACTCAAGTCTCTTAGCGGGATGCCGGTGTTTGAGAGATCTTCGCCCATTTGCCAATTCCATTTATCAATATTAGACTCATTGAAGTTAGATATAATGATGCCGAAGATATCTGAGTAAGATTCATTGAGTGCACCTGACTCGAATTGATACTCAAGTCGTGCTGTATTTTCTGTCAACCCGTGTAGGAGTTCATGTGCAACTACATCTAGTGCAACTGCATAGGAAACGAGTTGACCACCGACCATTCGCTGTCCGTAAATCATCTGCCCACGGAATCGCGCAGCATTACGCCATTCCCGACCGACGGACTCGCCGGAAAATAGACAATTGACTGAGGACACAATTTTCCCACCCTGATTGTCTAATCCATTTCGCATTAGTACATTTCTAAGGAATCGTACAACTTCTTCGGAGTTGGCATGGGCACTGATTGCACCTCCATCCCAGGGAGCCGGGGGATTTTGCACATATTTACCTGGTAGTCGAGAACTTTGAAAACGGGAGTCGCTGAATTCAAAGTCATGAGTGTGTACGTTATTAACCTGATTACGTAAGAATTTCACACCCTCTTGCTGCGAACCGGAAATCTGACGTGTTTTTCCCAACCCATCTTTCTCAGTGTCTGTAAATGTCTCCTCATTAACTGTTTGGGTTCGAGGCAATTCACTAATCAACTCACCTGAATGGGCATTAATGACATAGTCCATGACTTCTGGCAATGGATGAGCTTCTTTTACATTGTCAGTATCTAGCTTGAGTACATCTTCAATGATGTATACCAATCGCCAGCGGTGTGCATCCCGATCATAGTAGTAGTTAAGCCGTGGCATAGCATCTAAATGCTGTTTGCCGTAACCTGCTGCTTCACGGACAACTTGGATGGCTTGAGATGGAGAAATAGAAGCGATCGCATCAACATTAACAGGGTCACCTAATGCTGAGTTGAGCGAGACTAGTTCGTTATCTTGTTCTAGCTCCACTGTAATTAGCGAACCATACACTGGAATTTTTCGATAATACTGGCGAAGCTTTACGGTTTTTGTATTCGTAAAGGGAATGTTTTCAACGCCTAAAGACTTAAACTCGCTCGTTTGCCCGTTAACTTCAGTTACAGTAAAACTAGGAAGTTCCGAACTTGCTAATGCACTTTTGACGTAGCGTTGAGCAACATTTTCTGCGTCTAGCGCAGACAAATCCGAAGCACCATCTCCACGCTGTGGTTCAGCGGCTAAAACTTCTGAGCGCAGTGATGTAACTACTGGGTCAAGCGAAGCTTGAAACACAAATGTACGCAATCCATTATCCATTATTAAGTCCTCCCCATTAATTCAGCCCAATAATCTTATTGAATCCACATGAACAAACTCTTAAGAAAGGGTGTCTGCTATCTAAGTAATCCCCATAGGATAATTAGCCTTCTCTAGCCATAATCCAGGTCAGAACATCGTTTGGGTTCTCAAAAACCTTGAAATCTGCTACTTTAGCAAAATGTCTTTCCGTGGACTTTTCCCCAACAAACAAACACTTATTACGCTCATGTGGAAAGCCAGCACGATCTGCTGCAAAGCAAAAAATCATCACGGAGTCTTTTCTCAGACCTACTTCTGAACTGTAAATAAGAAGTTCAGGTGAGAAGAAATCAAACAGCCCAGCATCACTGAGAGATCGCTCCATCATTGCTTGGGTGAAATTATCTGGTGTATTCGAGATAATCCCCAAGGGAATCGAATTATCCCGAAGCTTAGTCAGTACAGAAAGAACTCCTGGAAGAACAGTTAAAACGAGTCTAGTTCCTCCGCTTGTGATGCTTGCTGTCGCCAGAGTATCACCTATATCAAAGAAGATACTCCCAACACTTGGAGCGCTCATCGATTTTCCTCATTTTGGAAATACTCTGTGGTGAAATTTATTGGAAAGCTGCGACAACTTTATTGGCTATAGCTTTGCCGACTATTTCACCGCCAGTAGCATCAAAGATCCAATGCACACCTAAATAAATGCGACTGATCTTGTTTTCTTCGATGGCTTGTCGGAGTGTAAAAGTTGCTGCATATCGTGGACGGGTAGCACCAGTATTATCTGTTGTCATGCCGTTAAACTCATCAGACACAAAATTGACAGTAATTTGTTCGGGTGTCTTGTCCAGAAGAGTAGCCGCTACTTCAAAACAAGCTGAACCGAAAGTAGCATGTCCCGAAGGATAGGCTGGGAAGTTTGGTGTGCCATTATTTGCAGGCTTATTAACAGGGTTACTGTTAGGTGCTCCTAATGGGAGCCAGAAAGGATCGCCTTTTCTACCACGCAAAATATTTCCGTCTCCCAGAGCAGGAAAGGAATTTCCATCACTATCCTGTCCAGGTGAGGGTCCCCAACCTGCTTCTGCTTCACGAATACCTACAACAGGTCGCCAAAAATCATAGGCATATTTCCAATGCCATGCTGCAATTCCAGCATCAGCCATTGCAACATTAATTGCAGTCAATAGTTTGATCTTGCCTGCATGAGGAAGTGCTTTAAATTCTGGAATTTCAAGTACAACCTGGTTGTAGAGACGCGGTGGAGTTCCGAGAAGATTAGAGCCATCGTAACCCCAGAAAATACCAATCACAGCCTTACGACGGAAGTCAGCATCACGCCCAGTAATATCGTTTTTCCCAAATTCAGCTACCTGATCAAAAGCAAGAGCATATTCATTGCTGTTTAAGGCTGGTGGTGGAGCAAGAGGTGCTTCATTGACTACATCAGTAAGCACGAAGGGCTTAACTTGTCCCCATGTACGGCCAAGAGTTTGTTGTGCTGGGTTGAGTGGGTCGGGACGGTGGTGACCAGGCTCTTGCCGATAATTACGATCCAGATCAGGTGAACTAGAACCATCGTTGTTACGAAAATCTATCCAAGCATCTGCAACTTGCTTGCCATAGTTTAGAGCATCAGGATTAACCCCAATAGTAAGCTGTGCAGTTTCCGTGGATATAAATTGAACGAAATCGGGATAAAGTTGCTCTGCTGCAAAAATCCCAGCACCAATTAGCGCAGCAGTTCCCGTTGCGTCGTCATTACCAATTCCTCCAGGTGGATTTGGTAGATTTCCCAGTTGCGGATTAAGCTGCCCTGTAACTTTCGCATATGCATCATGAGCAGCGAGGTGAATAATAGCTAAGGCGCGAGAAGTTTTGGTAGGACCAGCGTTGTTAGCGTTAGCCGCGTGACCATCACTAAAATCTTTGGCGGCTAGTTTAAGACCGAAATCGTTAATGCTCAGTATACTCATTGAGGTTCTCCGTGTCTTATAATCAACCTTCTTCTGTCATTTTCGGCGGAAAATAATCTAAAACCCCTATTCTGGCGTACTTCTGCCATAAGAAAATTAACTGACAAAATTTAGATGCGATTACAAAATTTCTCACTACATCTGAGGTTTAAGACAGGTGAAGTATTTTTCTCTACTGGTAGCCACAAAATAGGGATAAAGTTTATCCGGTTGTAATCACTTTCGGTGATTTTGCTTTATAGCCTTAATGTCAACTGTATTTGCAACTTACTTATTGTCTTTGTAACTAGATATTAAAACCTCAACTATCTTCCTTTCCAATTCTTGGAATTGCTTTCTTTTATGGAATAATTTCCGCATCTTAATACTAGGCAGATTTGCTGAATTAGGATATGAAATTGAAAAATTCAGTCTTTTTAACTCTTACTCTCTGCGATTCTGCGCGGCAGCCGCTCATGGGGAAATCACTCCACTTGCTACCCTTTGGAATTTGGACAAAAAGATGAGCGAAACGAAAATATATTCTTATGCTTTTAACGTTAAATTAGTTTAATTATAAATAACGCACTACTTTAAATTTCTTAACTGTTAATTGCTTTAAATATTTTAAGTTTTCTCTGTTTATATTAATACCAGCATTACTTAGAATTAACAACATTAACCATGATTTATGGCAAAAAACGAAAAAAATTATAACTAACAATAATTCGACTAGTCAAATACGTTTATTTCTTTAAATTTAAAATATTTTCACTAGGGGATCACTAGCTTTTAAGATGCCACTGGAAAATCCGTAGCAAAACGGTCACAAACTTGTAATTTTTAGCTTCAATGCTCAACTAAGCTCATTCTATTGCTAGAAGAGTTTGCCAAGTTAGCGTAACACTACCGAACCCATCACCAACAGCTATTTAAATTAAGAGCATAATTAATTACAATTAATAACAGTGATTTCTCAGAATACGGATCAAACTAGTTCTTTTCCCAACCAATCTAAGGTACATTTAGCAAATCAACCGCTCGTTTCTTAATAGCATCCCCACGCCGATCATAGGCATCACTGTGCCAAAACGGGAAAATTGTACTCTAAGGAACTGATGCTAACCTCAACGCTATGAAAATCAGTTGTTTTGACAAATGGCATACCTGTATTTATGACTTTTGACTCGAATTAGTCTTTCCAGATGGTGCAGAGTAGTATCAGTACTCTGCACCAACAAAATAAGGGTAATTAGCCACTCACGAATGCTTAGAAAAGCAAGCGGCTAAGATGCTTGCTGGGCAACGCTTTTAGCCAAGCGCGTACAATTTTCCCGTTTTGGCACGGTGATGCCTAATACAAGCTTGGTTAGGCTATATCAGGTTAGAAGAACTGACTCAAGCTGAGGTCGAGCGTTCTTCAGATATTTATTCAAAAGTAGTAGATAAGGGAGTGCAGCTTGTCGGTAACAAGTTACTCTTAGAGAACTAGAATTAGCTGGTGGTGAAAGTATTACAAACGCATAAACAAAACTATTAGAACTAAAAGCCGCAACGACAAATTGAAGGTTTGAGATGAAAGATTAAGTCCTATCCCAATCTCTCTGAGTCATAGATACAAAATAGTGACCATCATCATTACCTAAATTCCGATGAACTACCTTTGATAAGGAGTTAGTATCCTGGAGTATCTTCCACCCTTCAGCACTAAAAGTAAATTCATTGAATACGTGTTCTGATAGAAGAGGATTGGTCAAAGCTTGAGAAAACGCATCAATTCCCACCATTCGCCCAATGAGAGGAGATAAAGCAGAATTAGCTCGGACATCTTCGGCAAATAAACCGACGTATAATTCAATTTTATTCACATCACCGCTGTAAAGTCTGCATAAGGCATCTTGGACTATAGGATTACCAGAAATTTGATTAAACTCGGTGACTTTAGGGTAACTGCAATATTCTCGGTACTCGTTGTAACTTCGCAAGCGAGCTAACCGACCCACGCGAATGCTTGCTTGCTCTGTTTCAATGAGTATACCCCAACTTTAGTTAGAAATTAATAAAATAATCAGCATTTATGGGGTTATCGAGGCATCTTGCAGGTTTGAACAAGGATATCGGTGCAATCCCTAATTAAAACGGCTCAGACCATCGCTTAACTAAAACCTCCCCAGAACTCCTATCAGGGCTTACGTGCAGATATTTACTCGTGGTATCCAAACTTGTATGCCCCAAAGTAGCCTGAACCAAATGCACCGGAACACCTTCATCTAATGCGTGGGTAGCGTGACTGTGCCTAAACCAGTGCGCTGAAACATTGGTGGAAACCATGATGATCAAAAACGAGCAACAATATCAAAATTCATTAGATTGGTTGCAACGCTTTGAACAGTCTATAACGTCATTGGATAGCAATGAACACTTGAAAGCAGAACCAGAGCGATGGAAGCTTCACCGAGACTCATATCAAAGTCAAGTTGACGAGTTAAAGTCAGAAATCACAGAATACGAAAGACTTATTAATTGCGACACCAGCAAACTTTTAAAAATTAAAGTTAATTCTTTAAATAAGCTACCAAATGCTTTAATTAAAGCATTTGGTAGCAGCCCAAATTAGTCAGCAAGAACTTGCTGATATATTAGGAATTGAGGAACAAAGAGTGAAAGAATATGAGGATACAGATTATCAATGTGCCAGTTTTGTAGAAATTCTCGAAGTCAGCACCGCTTTGGGTGTTGAATTTGAAATTGCAACTGTGCAAGTAGATTTTGCAGAAATAGAAGCAGTTAAAAAAAGTGTGGGCAAAACATCATTAGTAAAGGTTTACCGTCAAAATCGGATGATTGATGTCTTACAGGAGTTTAGTTGGTCATGAAATACGTCAGCCATTTAAAAGTAGGCAAGAGTTAACTTGCATTAAAGTAGTAGTCCTTATTTGCTCCTTATTGAGACTGGATTGGTTTTTGTTTGAAACCGGACTTTCCGCCGGTGGTAAACCAGTATTCCCAGCTTCCTCCAGAAGCAGTTGACCAATTATTGAGGTCAAACTGTCCACTTCCTTCTGGTGTCCCTGAGATTTTATAGGCTTTAACAGCTTGTCCGTTATTATTCCAAATTAACGGCAAATCCTGTTTAATTTGTTCTGGTACAGCGCCATTGGTTTGCAGAAAATAAGCATCTTGCCCTTTAGTTGTTCCATTGCCAAACACCTGAGCGATTCCTTTATCATCAATGGCAACAAATGCACCTTCTTCTAAACCAATGCCAAAAACTGGAAGTTGATTGTCATTTTCATGAACGACTCTAGCTATAAATCCAAAAATTCTCCCATATCTTTTCTCAGGATGGTTTTTGTCAATCCGATCTAAATGCGTGTCAGTAATCACATTTTTGAGAATTGGGACTTTAATAAAGTCACTGTGATAAATATCCTTCGTATTGTGGTGAAAGGGATTATTCAAAATTTCTGAACTCAGCACACCCTGATGGGCAGGTGCATAATAATAGTCTCCCAGAATAGCCATGCCAGCACTGGTTCCAGCAATAGGAACTTTTTTTTGATTAATTAAGTAATTAATTGCTTTTTCAACGGCTGTCCCTTCCCAATAATCTTCATACTCATTCTGATCACCACCGGCTATAAAAAGGGCTTCGGCATCACGGATGCGTTGAATAACTCTTGGATTATTAGCTGCTTCTTGGCTGTCGATAGAAAGTTCAGCAGATGAACTGACAAAATCTCTATAATTATCACAAATCCAAGCAGCTTGTCTGCCAACTCCACCGGAGCGAAGAACCAAATAATCTCCCTTATCTACTCCTTTTAGAAACCATTTGGTGGCGGAATCTTCTCCAGATGTTTTCCCTTCTGCACCGCCAATCAATAGAATGTAAGGAGTTTGTGTGGCAGATGTACTATTGGCGGTTCCACATTCACTAATATAGTGAAAGTTATCACTCTCATCATCTGTCATCTCAGGGTTTTTAAATGGTCTGATCATAAATATCGCTTTCCTTTTGAGTGAAAACCATCACCAAAGCATCACTGCGGTTTCACTAGCAGCAAAGTTAGAGTATAAGCGTATCCTCAGCACATACCGCCGACCTTGATAAAGCCGAACATTAACTTTTGCATTCAATTCCGTGCCACTATCGTCTTGGCCGTCAACATACTTCAGATCGCCGTTTTGATCCTCGAAAAGGATTAGGACTGTATCCGATTTTCCGAAAGTCTGAATTGTGTAGTCTTGGGTAGCAGGCACATTGATAACAAAGTTCTTCTGTTCAGCAGGGGCGAGGGACAGAATTTCTGAATGGAAGCGTTTTAGCTCTACATATCTCGACTCTTCAAGCGGTGGATAGAAAAAGCGCACTTGCTGAAGATCGTGTTCAGAAAGTCCCCCAGCAACGTTTAATCCAGTACGATAAGGCTCGGGCTTGTCAATTAGTCCGGCTGCAAAGGAGTAATGCATGATTGAGTTAGGATCCCACTGTGACCCCTCAACGTCTCCCACCGGAAGCTTTCTGAGGACATTGTTATAAGTTGTCTCCCTGGACCAATAGTTCGGAGCACCACCAAAATATCTGTAAACTGACTCTTCGTTCCATACAATACCTGCAAACGGGTTTTGATGCTCGTGAGGAAAACCCAAGGTGTGACCGATTTCGTGAACTGGTACATCCACCCCACGGGAGTCAGCTCGTAGATCCCAGCCGAAGTTCATTGTCCGTTCGCCCTGTCCAGGAATATCGATCACATCACGGCCAAGGTAAGACCAAGCTCCGTCTCCTTGTAGGAAACCAATTCGTATTTCTGCCTCACTGATGTCCCGAACTTCCTCAAACTTGATTCCGATCCCTACGTTTCTCCACACCTCAAACCCCTGTCGGACAATATCCTTTTGATCATTTCCCCCTGAATTCGGGCCGCTCTCAAAGAAGTAATAGCGCAATTTCGTACCGTTGACCCACTTCTTTGCGATGAATCGTATAAGGCGAACCCTGTCCGGGGACACGCTCGGATCGAATGTCCGTGGTTGCACGTTCGGCAAAGTGCAGTATTTTTGTGTCTCGTTACCCGAACGTCCCACGCCATTTCCGCTACCGACGATTCCGAGTTTAGTCTCAATTTGCTCGATGCGTTCTAACAAATGCAATGATCCCTTTTGCAAAATCTCAGTCATTACTAATTCCTCCAATTTAAGAGCAATCATCACTCAATTTTTATTTTAAAGTGGTTTTGAACCATATCTAAGACGAAAAGTTCAAAATTTAGACTGAAATTGAATGATTTAAAATTTGAAACCAAGCAAACTTCTTAGGATAAATATGCCTATAAAGTTAAACTTTTGCGTAATAAATTCTTCCCCAATTAGAGTTTAAATTTTGATGATTCAACCAATACACTTCCACTTGGAATTGTTCATCATTTAACAAGTCTTGCCATCGACCGTTGTGGGGAAAAGGAACATCGACAACTTGAGCAAAACTTGAGCAATTTAATACGATAATAAATTTTTCCAATTGCCCATCTTTTCCTATACCCCAGCGATGATAAATAATAACATCCTTGTCAATATCAACGCCATAGCCTTGATAATTAAATTTAGTATTTCTCTCGTCGTAATTATCAGGGTAAAAGAAAGGTGAACACAGTGAAGGATAATCTTTTCTGATCTGAATCAGTTTTTTGTACAAGTTAATTAATCTACTACCGATAAAATCAGTACTGCGTTCCCAATTAACTGGTCTGAGGCGTACACGATCAGGTCCACTTTCCGGCAAATAATATTCATCGCCAAATTCCTGACCATTATGAATCAGTACTGTACCAGGCAATGTCAACAGTGCTATAGCATAAGGCTGAGTTTTAAACCAATTTTCCTCTCTAGAGACACCAACTTTAGAACCACCAACTTTATTAACTAAAGTGCCGTGGTCATGATTCTCAATGTAGATTACAGGATTATTGCCTGGATAAAAATCTCTACTGGTATGCATGACCCTCATAATTGACGTATTAACGTTGCCAGATAGACCAGAGTCAAAAGCTTGAAACATTAAAGGATCATACCAACAACCTGTTGCACCAATTCTATTGGTATCATCAATTGCCTGATATCTATTATCAGTTAAATGTTCTATCATCAAAGCAATATTTGTTCGATTAGTACCATATAGATAACCATGCAGGTTTGAAATAAGTCTACTAATTCCAGGATCTACGCCATCTCTACGGAAAAATCCCAAAGTGTAATCAAAACGTATGCCATCAATTTGATATGTATCTAGCCAATATTTGCATACATCAAAGATAAATTCCTGAGCACATTTATTATCAAAATTTAGTTCTTCAAAAAAACCTCCACCCTCGAAATTACCAACAAAAGGTGAATCTTGAGGATTCTGGTACAGCCAATAATAAGGGAAGCCTCTACCTGGGTTATTTTTATCTACATCTACATGGTTAAAAACACCATCCATGATCACATGGATATTACGGCTATGAAGCTCATCGATTAGCATCTGTAGCCTAAATAACCTATCAAGATTGGCCCCTAATTCGGGAGATTTTGGATTGGTATAACGGTCTTCAACAGCAAAATATAAAAATGGATTGTATCCCCAACTAAAATTACGACCATAAGTAGCTGTCCAGGGCATAAATTCAACAGCATTAATACCCAAATCTACCAAATAATCAATTTTTTCTCTAATTATGTCCAAGGGAGCTTTTCCTTGAACTTGGGGATTGCTATGAGCAAACAGCTTTTCAACAAAATCATCAATCATGATTTCATATATTATTAAATCCTTTGGTGTCAGGCGGTTAGCTATAGGTTTGACGTTTTGAACTCGGTTTCCACCAACAACAAAAGCAGAATTTTCATGATTTGGATCTTGACCACTGTATTTTGTGCAAGGGTCATTGCACCATCTTTGTTCACCATTTTCAAATGTGACAAAGAATTTGTATTGATAAAAGCCATCAGGCAGAGTAGTTTGATAATCATATAACCATCCTTTCGGATGGTCTTGTTTGGTCATTCCTGGGGCAGTATTGATGTTCCAATTTTTATGATTAATCTTGCCTTGAAAATCACCAACAACTTTAATATTTTTGATGTGCGGTATTCCACCTTTGATATATTGTGCTGGATCTTTATTACTGTCTGGAAAGAACAGCTTAAAAGTAACGTTGTTACCAGCAGTAACAACACCAAATTCTTCGTACATAATTTCTTATAAATATAGTTGCTTGTTAAGATTCAACATTACGTATTACACTATCGGTTATTCCTCTAACTTTAGAAATATATTTTGTTTATTTTTTTTAGTTTCTCCGGGGAGATGAATACCCATGAAAACAAGGTAAATTTATCGCATTTAACCCTTAGTATTGGAGGCGGATATAGCGAAAATACTGTTCAATAAAAATGATTTTTAAGTTTAATCTAATAAAAACTACAATAAATGGGGTCAAATGAGGTGTCACTAAGTTTTAAGGCTTTGGATTTTCTTACTTTTGGGTGTTTGATATCAAACTTGCGCTTTATCAGACACAGATAATCGGTGGAGGGCGATTGCGTCCCGCACTGCCCCTTGGGCAATCGCTAATTAAAATGGCTCAGACCATCGCTTAACTAAAACCTCCCCAGAACTTCTATCAGGGCTAACGTGCAGATATTTACTCGTAGTATCCAAACTTGTATGCCCCAAAGTAGCCTGCACCAAATGCACCGGAACACCTTCATCTAAAGCGTGGGTAGCATGACTGTGCCTAAACCAGTGCGCTGAAACATTCATGGCATTCTCCAATTCCGCCGCCGCCGCCGCCCGCTTCACCACTCGGTCAATGTGAGAAGGTGCTAAAGGTCTACCCGTAGCACTGGCAAACACAGGCGCATCCTTCAACGCTTCGCCGCGCAGTGCCATTAACTCCAGCCATAGCGATTGGGGGACGTGAACTCTACGAGTGCGCCCACCCTTGCCGTAAACATTAATCTGCCCACCGCCCCCGCGAGAAGCGATCGCATCCTTCCACCGCAACCCGCACAACTCAGACACCCGAATCCCAGTTAAATACAAAGTTTTTAAAATCAACCGATTGCGCTTGTCAGTTGTCGCTGCAATCATCGCATCCACATCCGACGGTGTAAGAATACGCTCCACCAAGGTATCTTTCGGCTTGGGCAACTTGAACTGCTTGGGGATCGGACTGCGAGTCAGGGGCGGTTTCTCCAAACTGGTTACATAGGAAAAAAACGCCTTGAGAATGTTGAGATGCTTAACCTTGGTCGTGTCTGCCTCTTGCAGGAAATCTAACCAATCCCGAACATGACGGATCTGGATGTCAGCGATCGCGTCCACCGAGGTAAAAGTTAAGAACTTGCGAATGGTATTGTGATACGAAGCCCTTGTTTTACCATGATGCACGTCCAACCATTCTTCTACCAATTCCGTCAGCGTTCTCATACAAGGGGCAGGTGTGTGATGAGTAGAAACCTACTATTACACTCCATTATCCCTGGAAAGGTGATGCTTTCGTGAACGACTTCACACACTTTACTCTGGCTTATCAATCGCTCCGCTTGTGATCCTGATTCTCTCGTTGATTGATAAGTTTTACTTAATTCCCTTCATTAGGTGGAGGAATGCACCATGAAAGCTGGATGCAATACCAGATTTAGGAGAAATTGATATCAATGATGATATCAACGCGGATCTTGATCCGCCCCGCAAACAGATTTTCACCCCAGGTCAACCATCAACGGCAGTCTGCACCATGTCTAGACTGAAACCAACTGGAAATAAAACTTACCTCATAGGTCGCGCACGGGACATTTCATGCTATTGTCTGACTTATTTTATAGTAAATTTCATATAAAATGGAAGATGACGAGGAACAACAATGACACAGGAACCCGTTTTTGAAGAAAGCAGTGGCAACGTATTCGCTGACCTCGGTTTGTCGAATGCTTCGGAACTTTTTACGCGGGGCAAGATAGGGATTCAGGTACTGCGCCTTTTGAAACAACGCAACCTAAAACAGCGTGAAATTAGCGAACTTCTTGCCATTCCCCAGCCAGAAGTATCTCGTTTGATGAAAGGAGAGTTTCAACGGTTCAGCGAGGGCAAACTCCTCATTTTCCTCAAGCGACTCGATACGGAAATCACCTTACATCTTCGCCCTCGTCACGCGCCGCCCCAATCTGTTGAAACTGTGATATCGCTATAGGGAGGATGAAAAATTCAGCTTAATAAAAGTTTGGACTTGCAGGAATCACGGTTTAGTATGTGACAAGCGAGCAAATTTTAGGATGTATGATTGAGCAGGTTATCGACTGAAGAAATTTATCAAGCACTTGGCAATATTTCCTCTCAATTTCAAAATCTTGAATGTGACAAATGTGCCATAGCATTGAAGTCATGGAGCGATTCTAATGGAATTGAGGGAAAAATTATAAAACTCAGAACTAAAAAGCGAAATGATTTCTTTATAATTAGCAATCGTTACAGTGATAGTGAGTCAATTACTGATAATGGCATTCATTACGGTGTAGAAGTTTTTGGACTAGTTTTTGATAATCTTTCACGTCTTGGATTACCCCGTGATGAATGGATAAATGATTTTTCCTGTCGAAGTGGGGAATTTTCTTTAGAAGAGTTAGATAATTTATAAAATATCAAGCCAGACTATCAGGAGAAAATATTATGAGCGAAGTGTATGAAATTTTAGCAAAAATTCAAGCCAAACCAGGTATGTATATTGGTCGTCCTTCTGTGAGCGATTTATTTATGTTTTTGGTTGGGTATGAATGTTCTCGGAGTGAATTGGGAATTGAAAATACTGAGGATGAAGAAGATTTTTATGGAGAGTTTCAGCCTTGGTTACAGAAAAAGCTAGGAATAACAACGGTAAGCTCTTGGGCGAAAATGATTATGCTTTACTGTCACGATGAAAGGGCTGGTTTTGAAAAGTTCTTTAATTTGTTGGATGAGTTTAAACAACGAAATCAGAATTTAGATGCAAATGAGGTTAATAATATATCTCAAGTAGTGGCGACTGCTGTAAAAGGGGTCAAATGAGCATCCGTTTTTGGGCAAGTTAGTAAATCGCAAAATTGGTTTCTGCAACATTTGTTTACAACGTGTCCCAAAATGCAGGTATCCCGGCTGTACCCCTAGAAGGCGACAAGCTACATAAACCACTTTTTGAGGGTTGCGCCTGTGCCCTCCATTTATCCCCCAACAACGGACAGTGAAATCATTTTCGTAACCTAAGACGAGTGCTAGCTCGTTGTAAGTTAATTGCCACTTTTTCTTAAATTCTATTGGGTGCATAAATGTAAATCCTTCACTATTTTTAATCGACAAAGTTTTCCGGTTTTGTGACTCACGAGAAATATTTATCTAACGAGCGCTAATAAATCTGAGCAAGCTATCAGGATAAAACCAGTCTGGAACTGTGACGCGCTTCGATTCAATTAGATTTCCGTCGTCATCATAAAGACCACTGATTTCAGCATGGTTTAGAGGTACGCGACCGTTCTTTGACTTGCGCTTGATTTGGATAGTTTCGCTTTGCCTTAAATCATTAAAACCCTCAGCATTGCCACTGGCGGCATTAGTAAAAGCATGAGAAATACAAACTAGATATTCGGCAGCCTTGCGAACGTCAGTAAGTGAATGTCTCACAAATTTTTTGACTGATTCTTTACAATCATCTTGCAGAGAAAGCTGTGTCAATTCATCCCAAAGTGTTTGAATAGGGGTATCGTTTTCTGTGCGGTCGCTCCAACGTTGAACAGCTTCATCCATTGCCTCACCAATAGCTAAATAATCGTTGCGTTCGCCGATTAATTCTGGTTCTAAAGGAATCAACAACTTCCAAGCTTTCGCTCTATTTTTATGTCCATGAGCATCAACGATTGATGTGATATTCCAATCAAAAATCGCCTTCCTACACATAACAACTGATGCAGCAAAACTGCTTTTCCCACTACCTTGACCTCCCAACACCCAAACTGGTTTTGTTGATTCAATGACATCCCATAGCCAGCCCCCCTCATGATTTTTTAAAAGTTGAATTAATTCTTGGGCGGTCGTGCCTTGTGGAGCCGATACTTTTTCATTACTGGGATTGATATTTTCTGCGTCCGCTTTGCGCTTATCTCTTCTGTTTTCAGCAATGGATTTGTCAGCTACAGAATCAGCGACCGCGAACTGTTTTTTAGTATTGCTAAACTGTAAATCTTCAAGCTCTGATTGACGCTGATACTGTTGCTGCAATTCCTCAAGAGAGATATAGCGTTCTTGGACTAACAAATTATCAGCGCGTCTGTCAATGTCCTTCTTATGCTTGTCCTTAATCCGCTCTGATTCATGGGACTGTAAATCGCGCTCAGTCCTAGTAATTAAACCTTGGCGCTTAATAGCTGTCTTAAAATATTCGAGACGCTGAAAACTTGACTCGTTATCAATCTCATCTTTAGCAGCCCAGCAGTAATAACCCATCCAGACAAAAGCAGGCGCGACTAATAACCATAAACTAGGATTCTCCGATGGAGCCAAATCGTTAGTAATGAAAGCACCGTCAGGGAGAGACACAACATCATTAAACTGTCGTGACTTCCATACTTCTGTTAGCAATCGGTACTTGAAACGACAGTATTTATTATCAAGTACCGATTGTGATTTTGCGGGTTTGTTATAGTACTTCCCAAACTTGCGTTTGTTCGCGGTAGTAGGGCAAAATCGCACCTCAGTAAATTGATAAGGGTGCGGTGTCTGCCCATAGTAATAAGCGCTGAAAAGCCCCATAAGTAAAGCTGTGACAGCACCAATTTTCAGTAGGGGTTGAGCCTTCATGACTTGGATTTGTGGATGCCGTAAACAACACTACCTGCCACTAATGCACCCACCAAAAACACAATAGTTTTGTCTGATTCTGGCAGACGGTTAAAATCTTCTACAGTCGCTTTGATGTTGTCATAAGTCTTGTGTGAGTTCTGCATTGTGGTGTAAAAATCGCCGATGGCAGTCCACAAAATGAAACATCCGAATATTGTTTGAAAGAGAAATTTTATCGCCTTGTCCATGTCCGTAAAAACCCATCCTTCAGGAGACTTATTTACGGTAAACTCCAATAAATCACGATTAACTATTTGATTAATTCCCAACACAATAGCGACCGCAGGCAGTAGCCCCGCCGAACCTGTAGCTATTACTAAATACTTAGCCAAGCAATAGGAAGTAACACCCCAGCCGCAAGACTCAATACCTTTGAGAACAGCGCGACTACGATTAAGCTTTTCAATTTCCTTCGCTTTGAATCTTTTAATAGCTTCTTGTTCATCCTGGGTAAACGCGGTATCAGGATAATCTTGATAATCGAGTGATTGTTCGGTGTCCCCGTCTTGCAGTGAGGTGTTAAATTCATCTAACATTGTTCTTATGACGAATTTTGATTTCCCCTACTGAGCGGTAACTTAGTAGGGGATTTTGCTATGCTGATTACTCGAAAATCGTAGAAACAGCAGTACGGAAGGCTTGGACTAACTTGTTAGTCGTAAATGACTTACGAGGCACTAAATCAAGGTCTGAACCTTCGCCATAAGTCAATAGATGTTTTGCCTTTTCCGTTTCATAAGTCCTATCAGCGTCTAGCTGTGCCTTCACGGGTCGGGCTAACTGCGATTTAGCAGCCGCCAGATGGTCAACCTTACTCATGTGATAGTCGATGTAAGCCTTGAGCTTAACTAGGTCGATGCTTTCTCTGTAGCGCTGATTCTCTAGTGTGCGGTCGCTGGACAGCTTCAATCCGATTTCTGAGCGTTCGTGACCGTACTTTAAATTTGCGATCGTTAAATCAGCACTGGCTTTGTCGAGAGCAATACCAGATGCGCCAGCTTGTTTGTAAATCTCTGCAAGTCCTTTGTTATATTCCTCAGTGCCTTTGATGAACGCTGACAGGTTATCTGTGATGTAGGGCATGATGGTTAAGATGCGTTCGCCTTCGTTGCCCATTTCCCCTACTTTGGTCAACGCTGCATCGTCACCATTGATGCAACCCATGATTAAGCTGTCTGCAACGCCTAATTTCTCAGCCCTTGCCTTCAGCTTTTTACCATGCTTGCCGACTAGATTCTTGATATGTTTCACGTTTTTGACTCCTGTATGTGCAACATTCCGTCATAAACCATTGAGACAGGGGGGCCGCGAGTGCAATTAGCAACGGTATCCCCACAAGCCCAATCAACAAATGTTTGTAAGTGAGCTTGTTTGCTCCTTTAATCGATAATTCCGGCGAAAGATAACGCGAGGTCTGCAAACTGGCTTTTGTAGTCGAGGGCGGTTGCCTCCATCGCTTGCTTGATCTGCGTCAGTTCACTGCCTGCCACATCATCCATCTCTGCCAGTGTCTGCCTGATTTCGTCGGCTTTGCGTCGTATTTTTGATACTTCTTGATTCTTGAATTCCTTTGCGAAGTGGACGAGGGCGTTAAAAATCGCCTCGTTTAACTCCTTTCTAGATGCGAAGGTGGAAGCGATGGACACTGTAATCTGTTTCACGTCCGCCGCTTTGAGTTCAATTCCTGCGCCCTGTGCAATATCTGCAACGAGGGCTTGCTTTTCAATATCTGTCAGCACAATCTGACTATCTGGTTCGGCAACTGCAAGCTGATTAGATTCAACTTCAGGCTGTGCATCTTCCCCTACTAGAAACGTTTCTTCAACGGGTTCATCAACTACAGATAATTGGCTTGTCGATTTGACTTTGAGATAGTCAACGGCTTGACTCAATTGCTCTTTGGTGGGATTGTCAAGGTCATCGCACTCGACAGCGATCGCTGCTGACGTGTAATCGTCTTTGGTAAATCCTTGATAACCCTGTTTGTACAAACGAGCGCGGACATTGTTAGTAAATTTGTCAGACATGGTGATTGCTCCTTAAAGGGCTAGTGTTAAAACTTCGATGGTTGCGGATTTTATCCGTTGTGAGCGCTTGTTGATTGCCCATTTAGCAGCAACAAACGCAACAAGGGCTAAATCTTTGCAGTGGTAAATATGTTCAGCACTGAAAGATAGTTCAGCTTTCTCAAACCAGTAGTAAGGAGTGCTACGCGGTACGTGGTCAAGATTGATTTTTAAATAGTCTGCAAGAAGCTTCATAAATTCTTCTCCGTGATATTGAGCATCCATCTCGTAGAAGTGCTTGAATGCCTCCCAGCGTTCACTAAACCCCTCACCGCGACCTGTAAAGCTGCCGTAGCGACGTTTAAATCCGGCGAATGTCTCAACTATCTTTTGAGCATCGCTACCCAGCACGTTGAAACTAAAATGCTGTTTCAGAATAGAGACTGTCCGATACCAAGTAATGTCAGCAATCTCTTTCCCTAACTCGCGCTCGTAGACTCGTTTGAGTTTCCGATACTTAGCCACATACTCTTTATTTGACACATTACCTCCGTCTTATTCTGTAATGGTGTATAAAATTGATTCGTATTCCGAATGCGTCCAAGGTATTTGATGTATGTAATTAGCTGAATCAGTTATCTCGATATGACCCGCTAGCTGAAAGCTATCAATAACCCTGAAAAATAACTCTGACAAATTTCAAAGTATGTTTTTTCGTCGGCTATAATCACGCAATAACAAGGGTTGCCAGAGTTTCTGATATATTGACAAAATTCCTTTTACCCCCGTAAAAGCGCCCCTTTTGGACTAGTTGACGCGCTTGTGCCAAAGCCTTTGTCCGCGATGCGCGGTAGTAGATGTTACCAAGGGGTAGAACAAACTCAGCTGTATTGAGTTCTTAGTTATCTCTGCTGTGTGCTGTTTATATAAGCTCGGCACTTCGTAGCAGCGTCTTAGCACTTTGTCCCGATTGAGCTTTAAGTCAGCACTCTTAGACTGACGCGGTAAAGGACGGAAATAGTACTGGGTGTATCTGATACTGTCGCTACTGGTTAAATATCTGTACAAGGTTCCATTAATCCAGTAAGTTTTGCTCTGGCTCAATAGCGTGACGCATCCTACAAGCTCTTTATCAATCATCATTCTTGTCTCCCGCGACACACGCGCCCGTTAAGCTTGCACCCAGAAAGACCGCGATAGATGCGATGGCGCTTCCTTCAAAAATCTTGGCGTTGTAAATCCATGTGGGTTGATATTCCTCCCCTCTGCTTTCTTCAATCCGGTCAAACCCGTGACAAAAGATAGAACCAACTACCATAAAACTAGTAGTTACCAAGCTCACAATTGCTACTGATGACGCTCCATCTTGTATGAATGAGTTGATCTTTTCACGCCAAGTTTTCACACGGCGAATGTGCATTACTGGCTTTTGTTCTAGATATGAATGCCACTCTTCATTAGTAAAATTCAAGGGCTTGGAATCATAGGGAACGTGAAAGTCAAGTAGTTCGCCTACTGCTTGGATTGCGTCGCCTAGCATCACATCTGGGGAGTATTCTAGTTGGCTGAATTCTTCTGAATCTCGGATTTCTCTGAGCCAGCGATCTATTGCTTCTAACCTTCGTAATTGATTTTGATTAAGCATTTTTCTCTCAAGACGTATTTCGTTGATTGCTTCTATCGGTGGTGGGTAGCTTACAATCTGCTAATTGGTTCATCAAAAGTGAAATCTTCTGCTGGTAAAGATATTTGCGTAACTACTGTGGGCACTGATTTTGCCAAAGAATCGCGTTCATCTATATCAAAGGCTGGTAAAACTTCCCAAGTAGCTTCTAAATGCCTGCCGTACCTGGAAAACATCACATTAATTAGCTCTGTTAAACTTGCTAATTTGGTAGTTTTCAAAAGATGTTCGCCCTTTTCCAGCGCCGCACCCCTAATCACAACTCGCGCTTGAGCCATATTTTTGAGTCCTTAAGTAAGACATTTGCAGACATAACTGTGAGCATGGTTGCAATCAGATGCCCATGCCAAAAAACAAGATTGGACGCAATTGGGTTTTTTTTGGTCTTCTAAAAAATTTGCAGACTTTTTGCGTCTTGTCTATTACAATATCACATATTAGCTACAAATTAGAGCAGATTTTTGTATTTGATGAGAAAACTTGCACTAATTAGCTAGAAATCAGTCCTAAAAAAGTACGATAGAAGGCAAATGTATATGTTAGATGCAGTGAGTAAAAGAGTTCACGTAACTTTACCTGATAAGGTTTTTGACGCATTAGAGCGATGGGCTGATGACCAAGGTCGTCCCGTTGCCAACCTTGTAGCGTACCTAGTTGAAAAAGCTATAGAAGAAGCTGAGACACAAGGGAGGATTCCGTCATCATCCAGCAACGACAAGAAGGACAAATGAATACAAACAGTAATTCTGCCATCCCTGCCATTAATAAAGCGATCGCCTTGAAATAGCTGACATACATAATTGGCAGAGAAAACTTTTCCTTGCTGGTGTTAGAGCCTTAGATGACGACTAACTGATGCACCAATCGATGAAATCCGCCTGCTGTTGCTCATGCAGTCCTAGAAGATAAATTCTATTCAATGAGAGTTTTCTTATGGCAGCAAATGATTTAAACCCGCAACTTCCATTAATAGTAAATCTCAACTTGATTAATCAAAAAGGTCAGGAAAACATTGACCTCAGTAAATTAATCATAGAAATCGATTCAACTCTATTTCCTAACCAGGAACAATTTCTAAAAGCTTTACGCAGTCATTTGTTACAGTCTCTCAAACAAGTTCCTGTAACAACTTCCATCAATCTGAGACAAATAGAAAACAATTCTTTTGAAAATGCCGAAGATGAATTATATCCTCCGGTTCCAAAATCTCAAACGGAGAAAAGTCAAAATAGTATTCAGGAAAACGAAAGTTATTTTGAAACTCCAGCTAATTCCATCCCAAATACTTCAATCACAGTTAGACAATCAAAATTATTTAAGTCCCAAGACTTTGAAGCTATTCCAACAGCAGCACTTATGTTTTCCAGTATTGACTCTCAAATCAAAAAAGAATTGTGGAAGCAAAATGAAGATGGGATAGCCTACTTACAACATAGAGCTAAGGGCGATTCTCAAAACTTCATTGAGCATTATATTGCCAACCCCGGTGATATTTCCATGCTCCCTTGGGATGAAGCACTGCAAATCATTGATAAATTTGGGTTTAACAGCGCCAAACTGCACTTAATCTTTGCTGCCTATGCAATGAAACAGGAAAGACCGTGGGAAAGCTTATTTATTCTCAATGCCAGCGACTTAATAAAAGATATGGGTTGGGATCAGCGAACTGATTTACCCAAACATAAAAAACTCTCAGAAATAGCCAAAACTGCGTTTGCATTAGATTGTTTATTAGTTAAAGCAGTATGGATAGAAGGTAGGAACAAAAAAGGTGGAATAAATGCTAGTACCCCTGTAGGTCGAATGTGGAACATTACAGTTGTGCCCTATGGTCAGATAAATTTACAAGGGAAAATAGAAGAGCCTAATGAAGTTCAGTTAATTATTCAACCCGGTGCTTGGACTCAACATTTTTTGAACAGAGCAGGAGCAAAATCAAGGGACGCTTTATATCAGTTTGGCTACTTAGCCCAACAAGTTTTGAAAATTGATCCCTACCATGATGAACTCGCGCTAAGGCTGGCTATATATCTAACATTAGATAGTCGAATTCGCCTTGATGGAAATTACAAAGTACAGGAGCTATTAGAAATTGCATTTGTCAAACCGATTATAGATAAAGCTCGATTAGATCGCCGCCGAGCCTATGACTTAAAACAGCACTGGGATAGTGCCATAAAGCTACTACTAAAACTGGGCTGGCAGATTGCATTTGACCCCGAAACTTACCCTGAAGAGCTAAGACCAGACTCCAAGGATAAGAAACCTAAAGGCTACCTTGATAAGCTGTTGGATGCAAAACTCACCATCAAACCCCCAACCCCTATCCCGGAACTTATAGCATCAAAGGCCAAACTCACGGTTGAACGATCGCAATTGAAAGTTAAACCCAAAGTAGAACAGTTACAGCCCAAAGCCAAGCCCACACAGGAACAACACATCAGCTTGACTAGCAGTCAAGTTAAAGAAGCACGTATTGCTAAAGGCTGGTCGCAAGCGAAACTGGCTGGTTTTATCGGCGTATCTCAAAACCTTATTTCCCTGATTGAACGGGGTGAGCGCACCTTCAATCCACAGCTAGCCACCCAGATCCAAACGCTTCTAGATATCCAAGACTAAGTATTATTACTCTAGATTTCCCAACTACGAGTTGATGATCAGCTGTGGTTGGCTGGTTTTCTGTTGCAGTCTTGTTTTAAAAAAAATAATTCAAAAAATTGGCTTTAAAGCTTTACCCTGTAAGGCTTTGGTTCTTAAAACAAAGGCTCTAGAATCCCCGGACAAAAACTCTAGAATCCCCGGACAAAAACTCTAGAATCCCCGGACAATCCATTTTTGAAATCCTTGCTGCATAAGGATTGTAGCCTCTTAAAACAGCCCTGATTAATTAGATTAATTAGATCAGTTTTGCCTAGTGGTTTTGGCCAATCTGGCATTATTTCCTGGTGTCCAAAAATGTCAAAAACTTTTTTGGCTACTGAAAACCTTAAGCTGCCCTCAAACCAAAATCCCACAATAAGCACCCTGGCGTGTACCAACAGAGGGGGTAATGGCTGATAAGCGGCGGTTTCCTAGAAGGAGTGACTAATAAATGACAAACCCCGTAGTTGAGAGCAGAAGAACGGCGCTATCAGGGAAAAAATCTATTTACGATAGCGCGTTTTTACCCCCAGTCATACCTAGTAATAAAATCAAGTTCGCGTTTAATGCCACTGGCACAAACAAAGACTGGGACTTTAAGAAGCTGGCCGGTAACTTCATTGATGTAGAAGGCACTCTAGCCGATGTCCAGCACCACATTAAAGCAGGTCACGCCATCTGTGCTGGCTTGTTGGGTGGGAAATGGCGCAGTAAGGCCAATATCATCGGTTCTCAGTGGCTACTAATTGACATCGATAATTCCGATATCGCCCGTGATGCTTATGACAAGCCAATCAAGGACGAGAATGGGAATTCCATCAAGGTTTACGATCCGCAACTAACCATTGAGGAAGCCCTAGCCCATTCCTTCATTCAAAAGCACTGCGCTTTAATGTACACCACAGCCAGTCATAAACCAGACTGGCATAAATTCCGGTTGGTTTTCCTTCTCCCCGAATATGTCCAAGGCGCTGATACTGTAGAAGCTTGTACACGCTTCCTCATGCAGCAGTTGCCCCATGACCCAGCTTGTAAAGATGCAAGTCGTGTTTTCTACGGCAGCACAGAAGCCGAATTCCCGCTAGTCAACCCTGAAGCCACTTTACCAGCAGAATGGATTCAGGAAGCGATTGCGATCGCGCAACAGGAACGTATTGAGTATCAGCTAAGAATTCAAGAAATTGAGTCACGGCGTAAAGAGTGGCGTGAGATTTCCCTCACTGAAGGCTGGGACATTGACCAGCTAATCCAAAACGCTCTTTCATTCATCCCACCACGTACCCCAGGAAGCGGTAACTATGACGAATGCCGTCAGGTGTTGATGGCGCTGGTTAACCATTATGGGGCATCAGAAGCGGAAATCATAGCCGAACAGTGGTCGCCCAGCATCAAAGGTTCAACTTGGAACATCCACGCAAAGATTCGCAGTTTTAGACGTGGGGGAATCTCAATCGGTACACTGTTTCACATTGCAAAACAGTATGGCTTTCGCTTCCCGCAACGGCAGTATGAACCATACCAGCCCAAAGGAGTAATTAGCCGTGAACAGTGGGAACTTGGGCGAGTCAGAGAGGACTTGAGCAGCTTCCAAAATTTATTAAAGCAAGCGATCGCTCCATTTAGTTCGATATTTAAAGGATTTAAAGCCCCACCAACACCAAAGCTCTTACCCGAAATTGACACACCTTCGCCCAATGTAATTATTTACAAGCCCGGCAATATCCCGTACATAACTGAAGTTACAGGCAATATCTCTATCTCCTGCCAGCCAGAAGAACATATCAGCGCATGGGTGGAAGCTGTATCCAAGGGCTGGACACAAATCTTAGATAATTCCCACCCAGGACTCGGTAAGTCTTACAACGCGGGGCAACTGACAGCGACCTTATTCGGCGTTGATAAACTAATTTACCAGGATGCCAACCACAGAAACCCATCTACTCTGCCGATTGAAGAAAACTTTGTTGACTTACCAGTGCGGCACAACGGCTTTAAACTAGATCCCACCCGCAAAACTCCTACAGGTGAGGACTTTAAACTGTGGGCTAAGGCGGGTGAGACTGCCGACACTGACGGCAATTGTCACAGAACTTACTTATTTAACGCCTTCCGCAGCAAGAATTTTAGCAGCCTTGATTTTGAAGAGAGCGGTATTAGTCCCATCTGTGGCGGTTGTTCCCTTAAGAATCAGTGCCGTTTTGCTTACGGGGACGGTTTTGGATTCCGCTTTCAAAAGCGCAGTGCAATTCAAAATTATTCTGAACTCAGAGCGCACCCAGACTCTACACCTGTCACTTTAACTAACGCTGCTGACCAAACTTTCACCGTTGGGCGTTTATGGGAAGAAGCAGGCACACTCATCAAGCCCGTGCGTTCGGTTGATGTGAACCGAGGCGATTTTGAAACCACCGTGGGCAAGCTGCTACTGTTAGAACCAAATCTTCTATCACAGCTGCAACCTGCCCTCTTAGTTTTACACCAACTGTTAACTCAGCAACTTAAGCCCACTGACCGCTACGGGTTTGATGATGCCAGCATCCGTGCGCTGCTGCCCCCTTTCCCCACAGGCTTAGATATCGAAGCGATTCAGCTTTTCTCTGAACCTGATTTAACTTTCTTAGAAGATTTGGATTCAATTGATATTACCCAAGATAAACAACTCAAAAAAAGCTCTGCGGCTCGTTATGCTGCCAAAAAGGTAGTTAAAGACAGCGCACGAACAGCCGGGAGGGAGTTTCTTGACTTGCCTAATTACTGGTTGCCTGACTTTCTGGAAGCTTGGAAGGGTGATGGTAGTTTCCAATCTCAATGGGGTGTACTCAGCATTCACCGCCGAAATCCCAAACATACTGAATTGGCCCACTCTGCCAAATTTAATATTTACCTTGATGCCACTTTCAAATCCCAGCAGTTGAAATTGAAATTGGGCATCGATGAGCCTGTGTTAATAATTGAGCAACAACGCCCAGACTACGACAATTTAAAAGTGGTCAACGTCACTGGGCTGGGTAAACTGCCTAAAAATCGCTCTCTTCCACTAAGCGCTCGTGTTAATGCCCTCAAAGAAACCTTGAAAAAACTCTGCCCCAACCTTGGCATTATCGATTGGAAACAGATTGCATCCCTTGCCGAGGGCCGTACAGAATACGGTCACTTTGTCGATGGGCGTGGTGTTAATCGCTTTAGTGAGTGTGATGCGATCGCTTCTTTTGGCATTCCCTACCAAAACATCGGTGTTTTAGCAGCACAATATCAGGTGATGACTGGTGAAAGGGTCAACCTGGAAGATAAAAACAGCGCTTTCCAAAAGTATCTCACAGACCTGATCCGTGCAGAAATCATCCAAGAGATTGGGCGATTACGCGCTCATCGTCGCTCCAATGTGGAGCTAACATTCTACTTCTGCGCTGACTATGATTTGGGTTTCCTCGATCGTGAATTACCAGGAGTTAAATTAGAAAGCGTTGATGCTTTCCAACTCTGCCCAGAAGCGGGTAACGCGAGTGAGCAAACAGGCCACGCCATTGTCAACGCATTAACGCAGCTTTGGCAGTCAAAACAGAAAATTACCCAACCCGCTCTAGCCAACATTGCTGAAATCTCCCAAGCTTGGGTGAGCCGATTTACCCAACGCTGGGGGGGCTGGCAGCACTTTAAAAAATTATTACTCCTGCTATTAGATAGTCTTAATAGCGGTAGTAATAAAAATTTGGCTGACTTAGACGACGATGAAAAGTGGCTAGCCCGTACATACTTCCCGATGTTGATCGCTGAATCGGAGTCATCACCAGATCACCTGTTAGAGTCAATGGCAGAAGTTGCCCAAGTGTTTGGTACTAGGGCGATGCGGCGAGTTTTACACTTCTGCACGCCCCAAGTTAGGGCTTCACTGCTGATGATTGTACTGAGTTGTCTGCCCACTGAAGTTTACTCAATTTCAGTTTCTCCACTCTCTGCATCACTCGCAGAACCTGCGCTATCACCTTGAACAGTCATAAGAACTGATTCCAGACGATAACCAGCTTCGCGGATGTAATAAGAAGCTGCACCCAAGTCTTCAAATACACTATCAAATTGGGGATGAGTTGACGGAAAAATCTTTCTCAGGCGATCGCTGATTCCTGAAAGTTCTTGCTGAATTGCGATTAGTTCTTGAGTATCATCCATGATTTATTTACCACAAAGATAGCTGCCCCGGTGAAACATTTGATTTTCCACCTCTATGGTATAAAAGGTGACAAGCACTGCAAAGAGCTATAAGGTTGCTTCTGTGGTTATTTGCTGGGTTTCTGTCCCAATGATGAACCTGTAGGGTGTACACTCTGCGTTTTGAGCGTGTTAGATGCGATGTTTTTTCCCCAGGGGGAATGCAGTGTAACCCGCATTTTTGACAACGCCACTGGGCTTGTTGCTTAACGTCCGTGGCAATTTCTGACCAATTATCTGGGTATAGAGAATAGGTGAACGTCATCAGTCTAATTAAACTAAAGCTTTGAGAATTGTAATGCTTCTAGTAGTACGAAAGCTTAACCAAACTGTAACCGCCTCCCTTGCTGATATTTGTCAGGAATGCGTGAACCGATTTACCCAACGCTGTGGGCGGGTGGGCTACGTTTGAAAAAATATTACTCCTGCTATTAGATAGTCTTAATAGCGGTAGTAATAAAAATTTGGCTGACTTAGACGATGAAAAGTGGTTTACGCGTAAATACTTCCCGATGCTAATTACTGCACCTCGTCAAGCACTACGGGTTGCCAGCATTAAAGTTTGTATCTTTTAGAGGGAAAGAATCAAAAATTGGTTACTAGGCGAACTTTGAAGATTTGGCTGCATAACCCAATTTGGCTATGTTTTTGTAGCTGTTTGAAAGCTTGAAGTGATTTAAGTTTTAATCACTTCCGCCCCAACTCCAGGTAGGATTGCCATTCTTTAAGTTTTTGTTCACCACGACTAAAGGATAATTATTAGGATCAAAGCCCCCTGCCAAATCCAAAATAAAGTAAACCTTGCCTTTGACAAAGTGCATACGTAAATAATTCAGGTTTCCTGAGTAGTCTTCTCCATCAACTTTGGTCATACCAGCAGATGCCAAGCATTTGGCATATCTCGGTTTGAGTTTGCCCACCCATGTAACGCTAAATTCGTTACTGCTCAGAACAGAGATGTTACTAGCGTAGGCACTTAGGTTAACAGAGCCATCTTTAGTAAAACTGCCTTCTTGATAAGGACGGCTTTGCTCAGTGACAATCACTTTCTCTGGACAACTTTGTTTCTGCTCGTTTTGGCTATAAACTTTTAACTCAATCTTTTGTGATTGATTTTGTGCAAGGACACTCAAGTTAGACAGCAGAGGTAATAAAACAATACTTGCGCCTAGAATCAAAGGTTTAAACCTGATCATATTTATACTCAATAGCTAAAGTATTTCTAGGATGCACTTACATTGAAGTGATTCACAAGATCGTTACAATTTATATTTCTTCAACTTGGGAAATTTTTGGCACAAAAGCTAGCCTGCCTTGTTCGTCTAAAACTTTTTTAGTCTATTCTATCCATACTTGCTTTATATGTTCTATTGTCGGGTATCTCCCATACTCACTCATTGATAATTTACACCATTCAAAGTTCCTATTAGCCACTTAGAAGCTAAAAAATAAATAATGGTCATGGCGCAATTCACTTTCAATTTAACATTTATTTTTGTCAAATTTTTCTCTTAAATAGTTGCTTATATACCAAAGCGGTTCGCCGAATTCTTCCGATTCTGAGGCCCCTAATCCAATTAATAGTGAGGTGCGTTTATTAATTTCATAAGCAACTTTTTTGGCAAATTCGGCATTTTCTAGATAGCTTTCGCCTGTTTCGGGATAAGCATCGTACCAAAGTACGTAGAGCGCGGAGGCTAAAGTTCTTCTTTGCCAGATATGATTCTGAGGAGAATCTAGAAATTCTAGCAGCAATTCTAAATTATCTGGACTAGCAAGTATCAAATCTTCGTCTTGTTGTGAAAAATGAAGCTTGTCGTTAATAGCCCAAATTTCTAATTGTTGGCGAGACAGTGGGGGAAGTGCGTTACTGCTGCTACTAAAGTCTGTGGAACCGCATTTGTTACAAGATTCCGACCATGCACGTGTTTCTTCAAATGCTGCGGTTAGTTCATCAAGAAATCTTGTTTCTTCATTGCCGCATTTTGCACATGAGCGGGTTTGTTCGTATTTTTGAGATGTCATTATACACTTTTAAAAAATAGCAGCAGTTAATATCTTCAATGTTGCCTGCTACAATTTCGGACTCAACCAAGATATGAGCGCACTGTACTGCACTCAACCAACCAAAATTTAACCCTCCCCTTGTTCGCTCGACTGCGGCGCTCGAAACTTTGTCCGCTCACCAGCACCCAACTGCTAAAAAATTTATTCAGATTCAAAGTCGATCAGAACAGCATCGGCCTGAAACATTTCGTCTCTAGCTTTTAAACCAATATCTCGACGGATCAGGTCTAGAATTTCTAGACCTGTGCGTTGGCTGTTGGGGTAGGGAGTCCAGATGGCGTTGACTGTAATTTGAGTACCGACTAAGAATGTGTTGACTGCGCCGACAAAATATTCACCATCGGCATAATCT
>NZ_JADEXU010000365.1 GCF_015206895.1 Nostoc sp. LEGE 12450
TTCCTGCCAATCAGAGTTGCAATTGCCTTGACTAACTCATCTGGTTCAACGGGTTTAGACAGATGCCTTTGAAATCCTGATGCGATCGCTTGTTGCTGGTTGATTTCTCCCGCATAAGCAGTTAAAGCGATCGCGGGAATCTGTTTAGCTTGCTTTAGCTGCAATGCTCTAATTTGGCGCATTAGCATATAGCCATCTGTCTCTGGCATTCCAATATCACTGAGCAAAATATCTGGTTCTGACTCTGCCAATGCTTGCAGTGCTTCTTTTGCTGATGCTACAGCAATTACATTTGCCCCAGCCTGTTCTAGGACAAATGTATGAAACTCACGGGTATCATCGTCATCGTCTACAACTAATATTTGAATGCCTGTAAGAATTTCAGTTGTAGAAGAAGCATTTAAAGGATCAATGTTTATCTGTTGTTTTGAGGTTAACTCTTTTTTGATCAGGGGTAGCCTAACTCTAAAAATAGCTCCTTGCCCTTCCCCTAAACTTTCTGCCCAAATCCTGCCACCATGTAGTTCTATCAAATGACGGACAATTGCTAATCCTAACCCCAAACCACCAAACCTTCGGGTTGTTGTGCCATCAGCTTGACGAAAATATTCAAATACATGAGGGAGAAATTCAGGGCTGATCCCTTTACCTGTATCGCTGACGGTAATCTGAGCTTGAGAATCAATGCGTTCCAGTTGAATATTAATTTTTCCTTCTTCAGGAGTGAATTTGACGGCATTCGATAACAGATTCCAGATTACTTGTTGTAAGCGATCGGAATCACCCAAAACTTGCCCCAAAGAAGCATCTAGCATTGTCTGAATTTGAATATCTTTAGCCTCTGCTGCCAAACGTACTGTCTCCAATCCCGCCTCAATCACCAGTACTAGGTTGACGGGAAACATCTTCAGATTGAGCTTGCCTTGTAATATCCGAGAGACATCAAGCAAATCTTCAATTAGTTGAGCTTGTAATTTAGCATTCCGCTCGATGGTTGCAATCGCTTTCTTGATCTCTGCTGGGTGAAATTCACGGGTTTGTAAGAGTCTTGCCCAACCAAGAATGGGATTGAGAGGCGATCGCAATTCATGGGAAAGCACCGCCAAAAACTCATCTTTAATCCGGTTGGCTGTTTCGGCTTCGGTTCTAGCAGCTTGCTCAAGTTCCAGGAGGCGATCGCGTTCGGCTTCTGCTGTCTTGCGTTCGGTAATGTCAATTACTGAGCCAATGTAACCTTTAAATTGACCATCCACGCCAAACCAAGGATTAGCAGCATCAATCGTCCAGCGATACTCGCTATCTTTACGCTGCAAGCGGTACTCCATACGGAAAGCTTCACACCGCTTGCTAGCTTCCAGGAAAATATTCCTAACGTCATCGTAATCTTCTGGATGTACGGCGTTCAACCAACCAAATCCCAGACTCGTCTCTTCGTTGTGACCGGTAAAGTCATACCAGCTTTTGCTCAGATAGGTGCAGTAGTTATTGGTATCTGTTACCCAAACCATGAAGGGGGCATTGTCAGCCATGTTGCGGAACTGTTCTTCGCTTTCACGAAGTGCTTTCTCTGCCTGTTTGCGATCGCTGATCTCTGTAACAAAAATGCTTACTCCTTCACCAAAGGGGTAGACGCGATTCTCAAACCAGCGTTGCCAAGCAGGATAAAAGTATTCAAACCGAACAACCGTCTGTTCTGCCATTGCCCGATGAACCTGGGTATAAAAGTCGCTTTTGGCCACATCTGGAAACACTTCCCAAATCATCCGATCTAGCAACTCTTCCTTTTGGATGCCCACAACTTCTGCTACGCGATCGTTGACAAAGGTGTAATTCCAGTCCCGATCCAATACAAAAAACTGGTCTTGGATGCCAGCGAGGACAGTTTCTAAGTGTGCTTTTGCGACCTCAGCTTCAATGCGTAGCCCTTGCTCTCGTTGCATTGCCTCCTCGCGGAGACGAGCCATTTTTAGGGCTGCCTCCACGCGTGCCAATAATTCCCGAGCCGAGAACGGTTTAATTAAGTAATCATCGGCTCCCGCTTCTAAACCTTCCACCCGTGCCTCTTCCCCTGCCCGCGCCGACAGCAGAATGATGGGAACTTTTTTCGTTTGCGGATTGGCCCGTAATTCTTGCAGCAGTCCAAAGCCATCTAATCCAGGCATCATTACGTCCGTCAGTACCAAATCTGGGACACGCCCACGGGCAGAATCCAAAGCCGCTAAACCGTCCGCCACTGATTCCACCTCATACTGCTGACTTAACAGCCGCTTGACATAATCGCGCATATCTGAATTATCATCAGCCAAGAGAATTCGGGCAGAAGGAGCGGAGGGGTAGAGTGGCAAAGGGAAAAATACTTCCTTCTC
>NZ_JADEXU010000079.1 GCF_015206895.1 Nostoc sp. LEGE 12450
GTAGGGGGAAGTAATTATTTGCTAGCATCTCCCGATCCTTTCGCTTTTTTGACTCCTACTGCGCGGCAAGTTTGGGAACTTTTGCAAGGGCAGCCTGCGGGGGATTATAGTTTCACCTACCTCCAACAAAAAGTCAAATCTGCCTATCGGGGAATTCGGGAGTTGCTGCGATTCGGTTTAGTAGAAAGCTACTTAGAACCGCCACGGCTGACTCGACCAAAGCTGCAAAAAGCAGTCACGCTCACAGGTACAATTGATAGCGACTTAACTACCCGGCAGCGAGAGATTTTGGAAGTGCTGCGGCGGCATAATGGGGAGTTGTGGCAAAATGAATTACTGCAAATTTGCAATGCTAGTTCTTCTATCCTCAAAACGCTTACACAAAAGGGTTACATCGTTATCGAAGAACGGGAAGTATTGCGAACAGAACAGGGGCCAGTATTGGCAGGCGATGGAGCTAAATCTTTAACTTCTGCCCAAGCTAGCGCCTTAGCGACAATCCAGACACTCGATGGATTTGCTGAAGTTTTATTGCATGGGGTGACAGGTTCAGGAAAAACCGAAGTATATTTGCAAGCGATCGCACCTCTCATCAAGCAAGGTAAATCTGCCCTTGTCTTAGTACCAGAAATTGGACTTACACCCCAGCTAACCGATCGTTTTCGTGCCCGTTTTGGCAATAAAGTCAGCGTTTATCACAGCGCCCTCTCCGACGGTGAACGTTACGACACTTGGCGGCAAATGCTCACAGGAGAACCTCAAGTTGTCATTGGTACGCGCAGCGCCGTTTTCGCGCCTTTGCCCAACTTGGGTTTAATTATTTTAGATGAAGAACACGACAGCAGCTTTAAACAAGACTCACCCATACCTACTTACCACGCTCGCACCGTCGCCAAATGGCGAGCCGAATTAGAAAATTGCCCCTTATTGTTAGGTTCCGCCACCCCTTCCCTGGAGAGTTGGATAAGCGTCAGGAGGCAGAAGGCAGAAGGCAGGAGGCAGGAGACATATTACTTAAGTTTGCCCGAACGCATCAATTCCCGCCCTTTACCGCCTGTGGAAATAGTCGATATGCGGCAAGAGTTGCAGCAGGGAAATCGTTCTATATTTAGTAGATCGCTGCAAGAAGCTTTGCAACAGTTGCAAGAGAGAAAACAACAGGGAATTTTATTTATCCATCGTCGGGGACACAGTACTTTTGTCTCATGCCGCAGTTGTGGATATGTGTTGGAATGTCCGCATTGTGATGTGTCGCTGGCGTACCACCACACCGAAGAAAAAGCGCCGGAATTATTGCGCTGTCATTATTGTAACTATGCGCGATCGCATCCCAAATACTGCCCCGATTGTAGTTCCCCTTACCTGAAATTTTTCGGTAGCGGTACTCAGCGAGTAACGCAGGAATTAGCGCGACAGTTCCCAGAGTTGCGCTTGATTCGTTTTGATAGCGATACCACCCGTAACAAAGGCTCACACCGGACTTTACTCACCCAGTTTGCCAACGGCGAAGCGGATTTATTAGTTGGTACGCAAATGCTTACCAAAGGTTTGGATTTACCACAGGTGACACTTGTGGGCGTTGTCGCCGCCGATGGATTGCTAAATTTATCAGATTATCGCGCCAGTGAACGGGCATTTCAAACCTTGACTCAAGTCGCTGGACGTGCTGGTAGAGGAGACGATCCAGGGAGGGTGATTGTACAAACTTACACTACAGAGCATCAGGTAATTGCAGCAGTGCGATCGCACGATTATCACTCTTTCTCCCAAGCTGAGTTAGAACAACGCCAGACCCTCAATTATCCCCCTTATGGGCGGTTAATTTTGTTGCGCTTAAGTAGTCTCGATCCCATTCAAGTGCAAAATACAGCGCAAATCATTGCCACAGCCTTGAGTACAGAAGAAGAATTCGAGATATTAGGGCCAGCACCAGCGAGTATTTTACGCGTAGCTAATCGTTATCGCTGGCAGATATTGATTAAATTTGCTCCCGATGCATTGCCACAATTGCCAGATTGGGAGGAAGTGCGATCACTTTGTTCTTCCTCTGTTAGCCTAACTATTGATGTAGACCCATTAAATATTATGTGAATTACACGAAAAAATTCCGATCGTTAATAGTGCCAATTCTTAAACTATCTGCGATCTCAGTATTTGTCGCACCCAAGAGATTGACAGCAAAAGCCACCTACCTTGATGTGAATGAATCTAGTTAATCAACAATTCTGGTGCTACCAATCCTTTTTGGATCGCTAAGACTGCGGCTTGAGTGCGATCGCGTACTTCTAGTTTCTGCAAAATAGCATGGACATGAACCCGCACTGTACCAGGGGCAATGTAGAGAATCTCAGCAATTTCTTGATTGCTTTTGCCAGCTGCTACCAGCGCCAAAATTTCTTGCTCGCGCTTCGTTAGAGGATTCTCTAGGTTTCCCTCAGTTTTTGCAGGCAGCACCGCAGTAGAATTGCCCTCAAAAGCTGCCCTGATCTCTGTTGTTGCCGTTTGATCCCACCATGAAGCGCCAGCTGCAACCGATCGCACTGCCAAGATCAGAGACTCAGCAGGAATACCTTTCAGGCAGTAACCTTGGGCCCCAGCTGCAATTAACCGTGAAATCAGAGGTTTTTCAGAACGAGATGTTAAAACGAGAATTGGTAAATTTGGATGCTTCTGCTTAATTTGGCGACAAGCTTCAATCCCACCAATGCCCGGTAAACCTATATCTAGCAAAACCAAATCCAGGGGATAGCGATTTGCCAATTCTACAGCTTGTTCCCCATCTTCTGCTTCTGCGACAATCTCCAAAGTAGTTTCTTGCTGCAACCGCATCCGCAGACCAAGCCGAAACAATTCATCGTCTTCAACGAGTAAGATTTTTGTCATTTGTTATTGGTCATTGGTCATTTGTCATTTGTCATTGGTCATTGGTCAATAAATAGTTCTTTTTCCCCTGTCTCCCTTGCCCCCTGCTCCCCTGCCTCCATACTCACCTACTCCCCGGTGGTGGACAAGCTGGGAGTCTAAAACCAAACATTGCTCCTCGTGGTGAACGATTCTCTGCCCAAATTGTACCCCCATGAGCAGCGATAATTTGCCTAGTTAAATAAAGCCCTAGTCCCGATCCTGAGACGTGGCGATCGCTATGTCCTTGATAAAATCTCTCAAATAAGTGGGGTAACTCTTCTTCTGTAAAGCCGGAACCAGTATCAAGTATTTTTACGACTTGATCGCTAGAATAACCTTCAAGTACCACTTCCACTTTACCGCCACGAGGGGTATGGTTAATGCCATTACTCAGGAGATTGGTGAAGACTCGCTCCAGTTGCAAAGGATCGCCATTTACCCAGAGAAAGCTACGAAAATCTGATTCGCCATAGTGTAGAGAAATATAAACCTGACGTGTTCTCGCTAGTTCAGTTAGGGTAGCGATTACCTCCTCTGCCACAGTTGCTAAGTTAACGGGTGATATCTGTAATTTCAGTCCTTCGGCATCATTACGGTATACATCTAAAAGAGTTTGGACTAATTGCAGTGTACTCCGATGACTACGAGCCATAGTTTGGAGGACTTTTGCTTGCATTAGCGTGATTTCACCAAATTGCTCATTTTGAAAATATTTCAGCGTTTCAATCGCTCCTAATAAAGGTGTTTTCAAATCATGCGTTAGGGTGGAAACAAAATCTTCACGCATGATAGCTAGTTGTTCTTGGGAGCGTAATTGTGCTTGTGTATAAGCGATCGCTTCTTCATTGCGGTGGTTGCGGTCACTTAACCAACCCGTTACCATCAACGCCAATACTGCAATCAGCCGATTTGCCAAAGTTGAGGCATTAATCATTTCTCCTCCGGGGACAAACAAATTCAATAATGTTAATCCTGTAGCGGCAAGAGTGATCCCCAATACTGCTTTCCGATTCAGTCGAGAATCTGCTAACAAAATTGTCCCTGTGTAGAGGTAGCCGAATACGTACTCAGGTGGTGTCAAATATTCTAAGCTAATCACGATGGCAAAGGCGATCGCTATTAGCCCATAAGTCTCTCCACGCTCATTTATAGCTTCTTTCATAGCCACTAATCGACTTAATATCGTCATTTCTGATTTACTAAAAAATCTTTATCCCACAATCTTTACAACTATTTAATTCAGCGATTATGATTTATCTGCAATCTATATCTGCAAATATTCACTTGAGTATTAACCCGAAAATTACGATTGTCCAGATGCAAAAAAGGGGACTGGGGACTGAGGATTGGGGACTGGGTAGTTGTCCACAAGGACCAGGGTATCTAAAACAACCTTCCCATACCGTCATTTATTTAATAAAATCCTTTTAAATATTTATATTCTTTGAACGTAGCAAACTTAGAGAATGTATTGTATAAACAAATAATACTAACTAGCGAATTAGATGAATTAAAAGTAAAGATTAAATATTTATAACAATAAGTTAAACAAGTATCTGGAAAATAGCAATAACTAAAAATAGTAAATACAGATTACAAAATGGCGGTGATATGAGATATCACTAAATTCCTCCAAATCAAATACTTCAACAGTTAATCTGTTATTTCTAATAATTGGCTTGCTAGCACTTAAATTTTACCCTGCGCGAAATATATGGGACAAGGTTTTTTGCAAATTGGCTTAACGCTGTGTATTGTCATAGCAATTACTCCACTACTCGGTAGATACATAGCCCGTGTCTTCTTGGGAGAAAGAACACTACTGGATTTTTTAATGAACCCCATAGAACGAAGTATGTTCGTACTAGCGGGTGTTCGCAGAAAAGATGAGATGACGGGTTCGCAGTATATCCGGGCTGTACTGTACAGCAACCTGATTATGGGTATTTCAGTATATTTACTGTTATATTTTCAGAGGCTCTTGCCCTGGAATCCTAACGGTTTTGGTGCTACCAGTTGGGATATATTACTGCATACAACCGTTTCCTTTGTAACCAATACCGACCAGCAGCACTATGCTGGTGAGACAACCTTAAGCTATTTTAGCCAGGTAGCGGCTTTAGGCTTTTTGATGTTCACCTCCGCAGCTACCGGTTTATCTGTGGGAATTGCCTTTATTCGCGGGCTGACGGGTAGAAGGCTAGGAAACTTTTATGTCGATATTGTCCGTGCAATTACGCGCATATTGCTACCGATTTCAATTATTGGAGCGATCGCTTTGCTTCTAACAGGTGTACCACAAACATTAGCGAAGACTATGGATGTGAGAACCTTAGAAGGCGGGACACAATATCTTGCCAGAGGACCGGTGGCATCCTTTGAAATGATTAAACTTTTGGGCGAGAACGGCGGAGGCTTTTTTGGCGTAAACTCAGCACATCCTTTTGAAAATCCCAATGGCGCTTCTAACTTAATAGAAATGATCGCCATGATTTCTATCCCAGCAGCGTTGATTTACACCTACGGTATATTCGCCAATAACATCAAACAAGCTTGGCTGCTTTTTTGGATGGTGTTTGTGATTTTTGTCATCCTGGTGGGAGTGACAGCCGTGGGAGAATTGCAAGGTAATCCCCTAGTTAATAACGCCTTTGGATTAGAACAACCCAATTTAGAGGGGAAAGAAGTGCGGTTTGGCTGGTTACAAACGGCATTTTGGGCAGTTATGACTACCGCTACTATGTCTGGTGCTGTGAATGGGATGCACGATTCTTTGATGCCCCAAGGAATATTTTCGACTCTCTTCAATTTGTTTATCCAGGTTATTTGGGGTGGACAGGGAACTGGAACAGCTTACTTATTTATTTACTTAATTCTTACAGTGTTCCTAACTGGACTAATGGCAGGACGCACCCCAGAGTTTTTAGGACGCAAAATTGAAAAACGCGAAATTGTCCTTGCCAGCGTCGTGTTGTTGATTCACCCAATTCTAGTTTTGATTCCCAGTGCGATCGCCCTGGCTTATCCCATCTCTCTCTCTGGAATTAGTAACTCTGGCCATCACGGTATTTCTCAAGTAGTTTATGAATACGCCTCAGCCGCCGCAAATAATGGCTCCGGCTTGGAAGGGTTGAAGGACAACACCCTGTGGTGGAACTTGAGTACTTTAGTTAGCTTAATAGGAGGACGCTACATTCCGATAATTGCCATCCTGCTGTTAGCTGACGGTATGTCTCGCAAACAACAAGTACAAGAAACCCTTGGTACCCTAAGAACTGATTCTCTAGTATTTACTGGTATCACTGCTGGAGTGACATTGGTTTTGGGAGTATTGACTTTCTTTCCCGTTTTAGCTTTAGGCCCCATAGCTGAGGGTTTGAAACTAGCATCTGGCAATTAGAAAATTTATGAGTTATAAGTCTGGAATTAAGAGAATACCAAAAAATAAATAAATTATCCTGTTTTAGTGCTTTGTGCTGAATCCATCGCTGTAGGAGGATTTCCTACCGTAGGCGACTGGTATTAGCGAGTCTTGTCTGCGACACGCTGTTCGCGTTCGATCGTCCGTCCTTCTGGTGACAATCGAACGCGAATAGAGGTAGGTAGGAACGAGCATTGCTTTGGCGACATCTTGCAAAAGTAACAAATGCCAAGATGTCGGGGAAATGGTAAAGGGTAAAGAGTAAGGGGAAATTTCATCCCTTTCCCTTTACCCCTTCCCCTTTACCCACTTCTGCAAGAAGTCTATTGTGTTCGCGATCGCATAGCGTGCCCTAAAGGTTGGATCTATTTTTTATTGGAAACTCCTAACTTCTAACTCCTAACTCCTAATTTTTAACTTTTAACTCCTAACTTTATTCATGAATCAAGTGGCAACTAACTTCAGAGCTAGACGGCCAAATCCTCGTTCTGGCGATCGCCGTCAAGGACGTAAAAAAGCAAGGACAAGTAAAAAGTGGCTGTACTTAAGGGCAATTAGAGATGCTTTTGTCAAGCTCAACCCTAAGTATGTAATCAAAAATCCAGTAATATTTGTGGTTTGGGTGGGGACAATCATTATTCTATTGCTCACGATTGATCCCAATTTATTTGGCCCAGCCCTACAAAAGAACCCGCAACTTTTCAATGGCTTACTGTCGGGGATTTTATTCTTTACAGTTTGGTTTGCCAATTTTGCCGAAGCAGTGGCAGAAGGACAGGGTAAAGCTCAAGCTGATGCCTTGAGATTAACGAAATCAGAGGCGATCGCTAAAAAGCTCGCTCCCGACGGCACAATTAGTGAAGTTTCATCCACTAGCCTTAAAAAGGGCGATAACATCTACGTCGTTGCTGGCGATATCATTCCCGGCGATGGCGAGGTAATTATGGGTGTTGCCTCAGTAGATGAATCGGCAATTACTGGAGAATCTGCACCAGTATTAAAAGAATCAGGCTCCGATGTTTCCAGTTCTGTCACTGGTGGGACGCGGATTATCTCAGATGAATTAATTATCCGTATCATTACTGACCCCGGTAAAGGCTTTATTGACCGAATGATTGCCTTAGTAGAAGGGGCAGAACGCAGCAAAACACCCAATGAAATTGCCCTGACAGTATTGTTGGCAGTTCTTAGCTTAGTGTTTTTGTTAGTCGTGGTAACTCTGCCCGCACTTGCTTACTATGTCAACAGTCCAGTCAGCGTGCCAACTTTAATTGCCCTATTAGTGGCATTAATTCCTACAACTATTGGCGGCTTACTCAGTACCATCGGCATTGCTGGTATGGATCGAGTTGCCCAATTTAACGTCATTGCCACTTCCGGAAAAGCAGTCGAAGCCTGTGGTGATGTAAACACTTTAGTTCTTGATAAGACAGGTACAATTACCCTCGGCAACCGTTTGGCGGAAGAGTTTATCCCTATCAACGGTCATTCAATATCAGAAATTGCTAATGTTGCGTGGGCAGCTAGTGTCTTTGACAATACACCAGAAGGTAAATCCATTATTCGACTGGCAGAAAAACTAGTAGCACGGTTTGATTTCGACTCTAACCAGGCAGAAGGAGTTGATTTTTCCGCCAAAACACGGATGAGTGGGACTAACTTACCTGGTGGGTATGAGGCAAGAAAGGGAGCAGTAGAAGCCATTAAAAGATTTGTCCGTTCTCGCAACGGACGCGATACGCCAGAATTGGATGCTGCCTACGAACGAGTTTCTCGCTTGGGAGGTACACCTCTAGCAGTTAGTTTAGATAACGAAATCTATGGGGTTATTTATCTCAAAGATATAGTTAAACCTGGTATCCGCGATCGCTTTGACCAACTGCGACGGATGGGAGTGCGTACCATTATGCTAACTGGAGACAACCAAATCACAGCTTCTGTTATTGCTAAAGAAGCTGGAGTGGATGACTTCATCGCTGAAGCCACACCAGAAGACAAAATCAGCGTCATTAAAAAGGAACAAGCAGCAGGTAAACTAGTTGCCATGACGGGAGATGGGACTAATGATGCTCCCGCATTAGCCCAAGCTAACGTCGGTGTTGCCATGAATACAGGGACACAAGCTGCAAAAGAAGCCGCCAACATGGTGGATTTGGACTCCGATCCTACAAAACTGATCGATATCATTAGCATTGGTAAACAATTGTTGATTACTCGCGGAGCTTTGATGACATTTTCTATCGCTAATGATATTGCTAAATATTTTGCAATTATCCCAGTGATATTTGTCGCTGCTAATCTACAAAGCCTGAATATTATGAATTTGACTAGCCCTAAGTCTGCTGTACTATCCGCGCTGATTTATAATGCTTTGATTATTCCAGCTTTGATTCCCTTGGCATTAAAGGGTGTGCGATTTAGACCTCTGACAGCTAATCAGCTACTCCAACGCAATATCTTAATTTATGGCTTAGGTGGAGTGATTGCGCCATTTATCGCCATTAAGTTGATAGATATACTCATTACACTTGTAGGCTTGGCTTAAGGATAGCAAAAGTAGAGACGCTGCCAAACGAGCGCATCTCGAATCAAAGTAAAATAATAAACATTTTTACTTTTACCTGTTGAGAGAGAACCAAAAGAATATGAATAAACAGGTCGGTGTTTGGGAAAAGTTTCTGTCGATAAATCTGATACAGGCGATGTTCTTTGTTTGATCAGAATTGCTTAAACAACACTCACACTCGCTATTTTTATCCTGCTGTGCTTGAATGTGGTAATTGCCCCAGGTATTTATGCTGTTAGCAACAGCATCTTCGAATATCGTTCTGATTGGGTAAAAGAATTAAAATTAAAAATTAATTTTAGTAATAATTGGAAAAGTTTTTATGGCTATTATTCGAGAAACTATCAGAGCAATTTTTATAACTCTAATGCTTTGGTTGTTGACTGCAATCATCTATCCTCTGATCATTCTTGTAGTGGGTCAAGTTTTTTTGCCCTATCAAGCGAATGGCAGCATTATGCTGAATCTAAATAATGAACCAATTGGTTCAGCTTTGATTGGTCAACTATTCACATCCGAGCGATATTTCCATCCTCGTCCCAGTACTGTTAGATATAGCCAAGGAAAAAAAGCCAAGCCAACTGGCATATCTGGAGCCAGCAATCTCGCTGCTAGCAATCCAGAGCTACTAAAGCGGATTCTAGAAGAGGCAAATCAATTGCGAGACGAAAATCTTCAACCGATCGCTGATATGATTTATACCTCTGGTTCTGGTTTAGATCCGCATATTTCCTTCAAAGCAGCACGGCAGCAATTGACGCGGGTTGCTGGTGCGCGGGGAGTCAAAGAAGATGAGATCCTACGTTTAATTAACAAGTATACCGATGACAGATTTTTATGGATTTTTGGTGAGCCGGGAGTCAATGTTCTCCGATTGAATTATGCTCTTGACTTGCAAGATATTAATCGTCAACAAAATCAATAAATGGGCATTGGGAATTGAGCAAAACAGTTCCGAGTAGTTGTGAGCAAAGAAGTCAGATTTACTATTCACGCGCTCAACCCTAGCTATCCGCTAACAGCACTTCTAAGGGGCATAGATAAAGCGCCGTTTTCCGATGAAATAGGATTGCGATAGAAACCAAGAATGAAATGTCAGATAATAATACTGGTTCGAATGGCACTGCACCTTTAAATTCTGGAAGTTACTCACTTTATCCGGCACGACGGCGGGGTAAACATAAAATATTTATTGGTATGGCTCCTGGAGTAGGGAAAACCTACCGGATGCTAGAAGAGGGACACGCACTTAAACAAGAAGGAATTGATGTCATCGTTGGGCTTTTGGAAACCCACGGACGCAAGGATACGGAAGAGAAGGCAGAGGGACTGGAGATTTTACCCCGTAAGCAATATCCTCGCGGTGAATTGACGCTAACGGACATGGATACAGATGCTATTTTAAAACGATCGCCCCAATTAGCCTTAATCGATGAACTTGCCCATACCAACGTCCCTGGTTCCCCACGCGAAAAACGCTACGAAGATGTAGAAGTAGTTTTGGCAGCAGGTATTGATGTCTACTCCACAATGAATGTGCAACATTTGGAAAGTCTTAATGACTTAGTAGCTAGAATTACTGGGGTTGTAGTCCGTGAGCGAGTTCCTGACAGAATTCTGGATGAAGCAGATGAAATAGTGGTAGTGGATGTCACACCAGAAACATTGCAAGAACGGTTATTAGAAGGCAAGATTTACGCACCCCAAAAAATCCAACAATCCCTCGATAATTTTTTCCAACGCCGTAACCTGATTGCTTTGCGGGAGTTAGCTTTACGCGAAGTCGCAGACAACGTAGAAGAAAATGCGATCGCTACTATCCCCAATGGACAATCCTGTAATATTCATGAGCGCGTTTTAGTGTGTGTATCCACCTATCCCAACTCAGTACAGTTGTTACGCCGAGGTGCGAGGTTAGCTAGCTACATGAATGCCCCGCTTTATACCTTGTTCGTTGCCGATCCAGAACGGTTCCTCACCAAGGAGGAAAGCCTACACATCCACACTTGTGAGAAACTCTGCAACGAATTTGAAGGTACTTTTCTTCGTGTTACTAACAGTAACGTAGCTAATGCGATCGCAGAAGTCGCCGAGAAATATCGGATTACCCAAATTGTAATTGGAGAGAGTCAGCGATCGCGCTGGCAAATGCTCCTCAAAGGATCTTTGACGCAAAAATTGGTGCGCTTGCTCAAAAATATCGATTTGCATATCATTGCCAGCGAAAAAATGGTTTCATCCAAATAAGAGATCAAATTTCCCCAAAAACTTCAGAAGTAAAGCTCCCATGTAGACCATACGGGATATGATGCTTGAGATGTAGCCGTGCAATCGCTCCTTTAGAGAAATCACTAGCATCCAAAATTACCAAATCTGAGCGGTGATGGGCAGCATCATAAACTAAAGCTAATACCCAACCATCATCTTCCTTGTCAGAATCTGGACGCGGGACAAAAATCGGTTCACCCACAAAACCACGGGGTGCAGCACTCCAAAACTGTCTTTCTCCAGACTGTAAATCAATTTTCAGCAATGCTTGTAAGGGAGCATTACCACTCTCTGCATGAGCCGCACCTATATATAGATATCGATAAGGGTGCCCCACATTCGCCGGATGGATGCTGGGAAATTCGCAACAGCGACTATCAATCAATTCTCGCTGCACTGTCCCATTCTTGAGATTTAGATAAAATCGCCAAAGTTGCCCAGGTGAAGAAGCTTCAAAATCAACTTGTCGAAAATCGCTTTTAGGCTCAACTTCTGGTAAATCTTGGTAGCAAATAGAATCAATCAGAACTTCCTCTCCTACCTCAAAAGCATTAACGTGGTGGAAGACGAAACCCGACTTAGTTTCCAGAAATTTTATCTCTTCTTGCCCTTCTTTGGGGAAGCGGGGAATAACTATAATTTTAGTTAGCTGATTTGGCTGAAATTTGATACATTCTCCTGCCGCACGTATTCCCAAGGCAAAAGGTATGGGATTAAATGTGACAGGATTTTGAAAGAAGATGCAGTAGTTGGGAGTAATAACAAAATCGTGAATGAAACAGAAGCCGGGAACCTTATGAGCTTGCTGTCTAACAATTTCACCCGCTAAGTTTAGCTCAAAAATAGTAATGGTGGTAGATAATCCTGGCTTAATCGAGAAATTTACTAGGCGAGGTTCGCCCCCATCTTGTTGACAATTCTTTTCCAAGCGGGGATGAGCAGCGAAAGCTTCACCTGCTGACAAAGCACCATTAAAATATTCATTCCCCAAAGTTTCAAGAGTGTAGGGATCGAGGCAATATGCTTCAGAAGCTTCCCACAGTGCTAGCAGTTTACCACCCCAATAGATAACATTTGTATTAGCGATATTTTTGAGTTTGAAGTCAAAAATATTAGCTCGCCAACCACCGGGTTTTTGAGTACCAAAAGTACCACGATAAAGAATTTTTCCCGCTTTTTGTTCTGCCAAATAGCCAGTTGTACGAACAAAGCGGTTGCGAAAATGGGCACGACCGTTGGTAAAGGTTATTTTGCTAATCATCCCATCGCCATCAAATGGGTGATGAAGAAATTGCCCATTTATATCCAGCAAACCGGGACCATTTCTAAACAGCGTGCCTTCTAATTTTCTAGGAATTTGCCCTTCTATATTATCAATCAAATAATCAAATTCTTGGGTGAGAGATTGATACCCACCTTGCCAATCTGCACGAGTATAAGATTTTTCTGTAACCGGGCTTTCTTGACTTTTCAAATGCATAAGCTTTGTTTTTTATTGTTATCTTGTACGAAAATATGTAGGAGCTAAAAAGAATTCCGTTGCAGCAAGGTTGCAACAGGGAGGCAGCGCACTGACTCGACTTTGGATTTATTACACTATTCCACTATTTCCGACTCTGGTTCTGTCAGTACCAACTCAGACATCAAATTAGGTAAGAAAGCTTGTTCCCCATCTTTGGATGTCTCAGCTTGCTCTTCAGCAGCAGGTAGCCAGTTGATAAATGGTAGAGGCAACAGCGTACTAAGGTTAGTAATTATCACCAATAGCCAAAGTGACTCAAAGTTAGTTGCAGTGATCCCCAGCCAATAGGTGATTAATGCCCCCAATGCTTGGGAAACCGTTCCTGCTGAATTAAATACCGACATCAACAAGGCAAATAAAGTTGCTTCTACTCCAGAGGGACAAAGCCTTGCTGCTAGAACCATGACTTGCATAAAGGCAATTTTCCCCATCACAGTGAGAATAAGACTATCGCCCAAACTAAACCAGTGGTCATCTATACCCAGCAGCCTGTTTGTGTGAGTCACTAACAACAGCATCGTCATCCCTAACATTGAAGAAAGGACGGTACTCCAAGCAAAAATCACGCGAAAAGGAATGCTTTTGAGGAAACGTTGAAAAATCCAAACACCAGCTAAAGAAGCGAAACTTGTCACCAAGTTTACCCGCCCCAAAAATTCTGGTTCAAAGTGTAATTCGTTGGTAGAGAAGTAGAAAAAGGCTGATTCAGCATTTGGGGTAGCTTGCCAGATGAAGACAAAAGCCGTTGGTAGCCAAATTGTTTTTTGGGTAATGGCTTGGCGTAGTTGCTTCAGTTGATGTTTGATTGGTAAAGGGTTAGTTTGATTAGTCTCATTAATATCTTTACTAACGGGAGATTCAGCAATTAACCACGCTACCCCTGAGACAATGAGAGGGAATAAGGCGGTAATTCCAAAGACAGTACGGGTAGTAAAGTACTGAAGCAGCAGACCGCTAAAGTATGCTGTTATTAAACCTCCGATCGCAGAAGCACCCCAGCATACAGATTGTAGTGAACCGGCTTTTGCTTGGGATTCACCTCTGGCACGTTCCACAACTAGCGAGTCAACTATCACGTCACTCATGGCGACGGAGAGAGAACCAAGAGCGATCGCTAACGTAGCTGCCCAGCTAGTATTAACTATTGTGGCCAAACTCATCCAGGAAGCAGTTCCCAGTATCCCGGATAAAATCAAGTAAGGACGACGACGATAACCAAATATAGGTAAGCCATCAGAGATAAAACCAAACACCGGCTTGATCATCCAAGGTAGGAAGACAATTCCCAATAGCGCCGACACCTGGACTGGACTCAGCAACAGTTCATCTTTGAGGAAAAAGCTCACGGCTAAACGCGATAGCCCTAAAATTCCTTGGACAAAGTAAACGGTGAGAATTGCAATTAACTCCGCATTGGGTTCATTACCCAAGAAGATTTTTTGTGTGAATGAGTCTTTGACCTTGGACAAGCCAGATGATTGAAGCACCATTCGATAAATATTTTTTAAGTTTTATCTACTTTTCTATCATATCGATTCTTAAAACCTAGGCTTTAGGATCAGTTCTATGCAAAGTTAAACTTTTAGGCTGGGTAATGCCAATATCTCTAAGCAGAAGGCAATCTAGGCATTATCTTAAGTGTTGTAGAATGATTGCCCATAAAATAAATAGCAAAACAATTAGGGTGAGTTTACCTAAGTAAGCTCACCCTAACTTGTGTTCAATGTTGACTTTTTGCTGGAACTTCTGAAATCCTGCCTATGGCACGCTACGCGAAGTGGAGCCTGGGAGTAAGGCATAGAGAAAATCAGGCAAATCTTACTGAGCTAGAATTGGTGTCTTTAATAGAATTGCTTTAAAGCAATGCTATTAAAGTTGCGATCGCTTGAGAGTGACATTCTCTTAATTATCATCAGAAGTGCAGAAGATACTTAATGTGAGCTAGAAATTGTCTTGTTTGCAAGCTACTAGACTTATGATAATTGCAAAACTGATTTTTTCTTGACTCGACGAGTCATAACTGAAGCAGCACCCACAAAACCAATCGCAAAAACTCCTAACACAGAAGAAGACTCAGGAACTGCTGTAACGACATTCCCGGTGATACTATTGTAGCCAGTGGCGATTGTGTGATTATCTGATTCAAAACCAGTTCCGCCAATATTGGTGAATTTAACCTGATCAAAAGTTCCGGCAACATCGTAGAAGTTGATGAACGCAAAGGGTTCATTACTATCCTGACCTTTGTAAGTAGAAGTAGGATTACCCTTGTAGCCGCCTGAATTTGGTAGCTTTCCGATATAGCTAGCCACATCAGCAGTAGTAATTCTTTCTACAAGATTACCTTTTGAATAAAATTCAAGTACGTTACTAGCGTCTCCCGCAGACCACCAAAGTCCAAAGTAACTTTGTGCGGTTGTCAAATTTAAGGTGGAAACCGTTTGACCATTACCCGATCTATTCGTGTCTACATCAAAATACTTGCCTGTTCCACCAGCAGCACCATATTGGTCTGGATTCATGATCAGAGTATTCTTATAGCTACCAATATTTGTTGTTCCCTCATTCCATTGAAATCCTGTTGCACTGTAACCTTGTGTTTGTGCATCAAAAGTTTGTACATTAGCATTAACAAGATTTGATAATTGTGCATTTTGTACGCCTGCGTTTTCTATTGATATCGTAAAAGACGCAGCCATTACAGGACGGCTAACAGTAGCTAAGGACAAAACAACACCAGAAGCGATCGCAGACTTAATTAAAAGATTTTTCATTTTACAATCCCTTTTCGTTTTTTAATCTTTCGTGTTCATAGCCTCATTGTGCGATGTACTTATAGATTCCAACATCAGAGGGATTACTACTTTTTTGATTTGACTATACCCAGATAGAAATGCAGGCTATTGGACTTTATTTAGAGGATAATCACTGATGTTATGTTCTGTGATATCTATAGCTTTATGTAGAAAATGCGAAGTTATCAGTGCTAAATTGTAAATAAGCTTCATTTATAAAAAGTGCCGTTTTGAGATTCGCAGGCAGTTTATATTTTTAGGGTTCTAGATCAAGAAGGCATGAGGCATTGTGCGATGCCAAACCTTGAAAATCAGTGCTTATTCCTTGGCTGAATAGTTTTTCAACCTCAAGAACAAGATTATCTTGGTTCTTCTTTCAGGTAATTACATAACCTGCATTTTGCTGTGTAATTAACTTCATAATCTGTTTATGGCAACCGATTGCATCAATTTTCAACAATATATCCAGATAGTTCTAATACATTTCATAACTCTGGAATTGCTGTAATTTCAAAGTTATTCTTTTTACTTCAAGGGAATACGACGTTATTCTGTCGACTGCCTCTCACCCTTTCCCTCAAAATTCATCTTTTTCCAATCAACTATGCCACCTTACTTTTTTTGACATGGGTAGTAGCATGAATTAAACTACCTCTTGCAATCCTAAAAAGAATCTTGAACAATGCTTCCGACTGAAAAAGCTGCTGTCTCTACTCGCGTTATCGGTTTAATTAGTGGCACATCCGTAGATGGCATTGATGCTGTGTTAGTAGAGATTTCTGGTACAGAATTGGATCTTAAAGTTGAGTTACTAGCTGGTAAAACATATCCTTATCCATCTGAACTCAGAGAAAAAATACTAGCGGTTGGTGCAGGCGTTGCCATCTCAATGGCAGAATTGGCAGAAATAGATGATGCGATCGCCCAAGTCTTTGCCCAAGCCGCCCAAAATATTCAAATTGGTCATCAGCTAGCTACTCTCATTGGCTCTCACGGTCAGACGGTTTATCATCGACCACCCAAAGAAAGAGCAGGAGGAGCAGGGGAGCAGAGGAGCAGGGGGAAAGAAATGCTCACTCCTCATTCAGCACTTAGCACTCCTTTGGGTTATAGTCTCCAACTAGGGCGGGGTGAACTGATTGCCTATCTTACGGGCATTACAACTGTAAGCAACTTCCGCGTTGCTGATATCGCTATTGGTGGACATGGTGCACCTCTCGTGCCCAGAGTAGATGCCTATTTGCTCAGTCATCCTGAAGAAGGGCGTTGTATTCAAAACATTGGTGGCATTGGTAATGTAGCTTATATTCCGCCTCGGCATGGCGATTGGCTCTCAAAGATTCGCGCTTGGGATACTGGCCCAGGAAATAGTCTGTTGGATCTGGCGGTAGAGCATTTAAGCGCTGGTGCTAAAACTTACGATGAAAATGGCAATTGGGCAGCAAGTGGTACTCCTTGCCATCCTTTGGTAGAACAATGGCTCAACCAAGATTACTTTCATTTACCACCGCCCAAATCTACTGGTCGAGAGTTATTTGGTGTGACTTATCTACATCAGTGTTTAAAAGATGCCCAAGAATACCAACTCAATGCTGCTGATATACTGGCAACTCTGACGGAACTGACAGCTGCTTCGATTGTTCATAGTTACCGCACTTTTTTGCCAGAAATGCCACAACGGGTACTATTATGTGGTGGTGGTAGCCGCAATCTCTATTTGAAACGTCGATTAGAGTTATTGTTGGCATCAATCCCAGTATTGGCTACAGATGAAGTTGGGTTAAATGCAGATTTTAAAGAAGCGATCGCTTTTGCAGTTTTAGGCTACTGGCGGCATTTGGGCATTCCTGGCAATCTACCTACTGCTACTGGGGCACCTCAAGAAGTGCTTTTGGGAGAAATTCACCAAAGTCAGTCCTAAGTTCTGAGACAGGAACAATAAAAAATTTCTTCATTATTCACTCAGCACAAACTAAACGCCCCGCTATCGCTAACAGCACTGCTATAACTGTAATCTTGGCGGTACTCGATCAAGACAGGGAATATATAAGGTGGCTCATACTTTTTTATTGGAACCAGGACGCTGGGCAATGCAAGGAAATTGGCTGGAACGAAATGGTATGCCAATCAACGTCAAGGGTATGACCTTGGTAGCTTGGAATCGAGATAACTGGTTCACTATGGCTACAAAGCTGATATTTCCTGGTAGCGATCGCTCAGAAATCTCTCTACAATACAAAGGACGATTGCATGAGGGAGAGCGTCAGTATACTTTTTTACTACAACATAATATTTTGGGGCAAGTTGAAGGTGAAGGCTGGATTGGTCTAGATACTATTGTGCAGCGTTACTGGGTACTAGGCGATCGTCAGCGTCGTAGTGGTTTTGAAACCCTACACCGGATTTCCGAAGATAGATATTACCTAAGTAGTGGTATCTTGGCTGGTCATTTTTTAACTAACACAATGGAAGTTAGCCTAGAGCGTCAATCAACCTAAGAGCAATGCTACTTTGCTGCTGTGAGTCTAACCTGTAAACTGAAACCATATTGTCTAAATAACTTTAGCAACGTAATGGTTTGGCAATGTTCAAGTTTATTTTGACCAACTTACTCAAGGCAACACATAATATCAACAAAATTAATTTATTCTCAATAAAGTTTAAGAAATATCATTAAGACTTGTTTATTGATAAAAATTAAGCAACAGCGATAGTGAGTATTCGTCCTGCTGCAAAGAAGCAAGCTACGCACAATGTCTCGTAGAGAGTGTGATAGCCAGTCGTAGACATCGCTTTGATTCTTGCAAACCAAACCAAACGAAAAATAAGCATTTTTTCGTTGGTTCTTAATCTTGGTTGCGATCAAGAGTAATTTTAGATGCGTTTGCCCTGCCGACTACTTAGTTGTATAGTAAAAAAGAAGTTATCAAACTTATATTCATAATCTTAAGATTTTTAGCTAGCTGTGTAATCAGGAGTTCAGTTTTATGAATCCTAAAGTATCCGTCATTATTCCTGCTTATAATACTGAAGCTTATATTGCGAAGGCGATACAGTCAGCCTTAGAGCAAACGCTCAGTGATATTGAAGTCATCATAGTCGATGATGGTTCAAGTGATAAAACTGTAGAAGTCGCTAAAAGTTTTACTGACCAACGCCTCAAAGTAATAGTTAATCAACAAAACCTTGGAGTTTCCGCTGCGCGTAATCGTGCCATTAAAGCAGCCCAAGGAGAATGGGTTGCTGTTCTTGATTCAGATGACTGGTATGCTCCTGAAAGATTAGAAAAACTTCTGTTGCTGGCAGAAAAAACAAATGCAGACATAATTGCTGACGATCTATATTTAATCCACGATGGTGCAACATCTCCTTGGAGTACATTTATTCAAGAAAGTGGAGAATATATAGATGAAGCTCTCCAAATTGATCTCATTTCTTTTGTAAAAAGTGCTGTCTATGGAGAACCAGCGTTGGCTTTGGGTTTAAGCAAGCCTATATTCAAACGAGAATTTTTGGTTAAGCACGGCATTCTGTACGATGAAAATGTGAGTATGGCTGAAGATTTTTGGCTTGATGTGGAATGCCTAATCAATGGTGCCCGCTTTTTTATTGTGCCAGAACCCTATTATTTCTACCGCTCACGCTCTATTTCTCTTGTACGTCAAAGTATATTATCACGTCTAAATCAATACTGCATAGCTACTAATTCTTTCATGCAACAAGAAAGAGTGAAAAACAATGCAGCTTTAATGCTTGCTCTATCTTATAATCTTGCATCCTATAAAAAACATCTAGCTTACTATCAAGTTGTAGTGCCTATAAAGCAAAGAAAATGGTTAACAGCATTAAGAGAAATCATGAAAAATCCGCGCTTTTTTAATGTTTTTATTTCCCGGTTGAACAATATTATTCAACGTCGAATACAATATTATGCAATGGGTAATAAATCAGTTTTTGATATGTCCTATAACCTACAGAAAAAACGAAAAATAGCTAATTGATACTATCCCAATTTCATGTATAAATAATACATTTCACCTAGTTATAATAAGTCTGAAAGGTTAAAAATCTGGTCAAACAATTAAGTATCTGTTGTTATCCTTAGTGAACAAAACAAAAGCAGAAGACATTTTTGCTGGAAGTAGAATGAAAGTGTTAATCAAGTAAAACTCTAGTTGTGAGTCGTTGACCACTAAAATCACATTTACAAATCCTAGCAAACTAGAGAATTTTTTATGAGATACAAGGGCTTGGAGCTGATAAAAGCTAGACAGGAAGCCCTCATGTCTTTTTCTGATGCTTTATTGATATTCAAAACCCTGACTCATTACTCAGTTATCATAACTCTGTAGTGAGTGTGGTAGTTCCCAATTAAGGTTTTTGGCAGATGCTAGAGTTATCTATTGACTCAAAATTGGGCAAACTAAAACTACAACACAATTAAAGTGCAAAATGATATGAAGCGTCATTATCTACTCTTTCTGCTTGTTTGCTCTGGCATATTGCACCAGTTGTAATTGCCATCTCTGTTGCGGACTACCACAGGATAACTGCAATCTTCTAAAAGAGGGCTAGCAAGAGCTAGTATAGCACTACGTAAATGTACTTGCTATTTTAATTAAACAAGACTTGGGGCAAAATCCTCTTCTTAAAGGTAGGCAAATTTCCACCCCAGTGTACTAGCACAGAACTGTGTAGATAGAGCAACGATTGGAAATCGTCCGACAGTCTATCCTATAAGCTTTTTGCTTTTTGACTTCTATTTCTGCCTTATGGTACGAATCTAGAAAGTCATTTCTGGGCGCAATAATTCAGATATAGTTTGAATGCACTTTTTCTCCTAAACACTTATAACCTGCTTTTGGATTCGAATTCTCTATGTCAGACCCCAACATTGGTCGCTTACTCAGCAAACGCTACCAACTCCAGGAGTTAATCGGTACTGGAGCAATGGGTCGAGTTTATCGTGCTAAAGATACTTTGTTGGGAGGTGTACCTGTCGCGGTTAAGTTTCTCGCTCTATCAATTCAAAATGAAAAGATGCGATTGCAAGACCGCTTTGAGCGAGAAGCAAAAACCTGTGCTTTACTAGGGCAAAAAAGTATCCACATTGTACGAGTTATGGACTATGGCGTAGATGAGAATAATACCCCGTTCTACGTCATGGAATATCTACAAGGACAAAGCCTAAACAATATTATTCGTAAGCAACGACTACCTTTACCAAGATTTCTGAGTATGGCACGTCAACTCAGTCTGGGGTTACAGTGCGCTCATGATGGCATCCCAGTTGAGGGCACAATTTGCCCAATTATCCATCGGGATGTCAAGCCAAGCAATATGCTAGTGATTCAAGATCCTAGTTTTGGAGAATTGGTCAAGGTTCTAGATTTTGGTATTGCTAAGTTATTACAGTCGGATGGCGACCATACAAAATTCTATTTGGGGACGTTGGCTTATTCTTCTCCCGAACAGATGGAGGGTAAGGAATTAGACAACCGTGCTGATATTTATAGTTTGGGTGTAATGATGTTTGAGATGCTCACAGGCAAAATGCCACTAGTAGCACAAACTCATTCTTTTGGGGCATGGTATAAAACACATCACTATCAAAAACCACGTTCTTTTACTGAGGTTGCACCTGGGTTAGAACTACCAAAAGAAATCGAAAATTTGGTGATGAGTTGTCTAGCGAAGGTAGCACGCGATCGCCCCCAAAGTATCACTGAAATCCTGAGAGTTCTAGCATCTCTAGAAAAACCTGAGCATACACGCAAAGTTAAGCAAGATAGCCATGCCCTAATTCCTGCTACTACGGCTAGTCCTGAGCTTGAACAGAAGACTAAAGCCGATTTGCGGGCATCATTGTCTAACGATGAAATCGCTCGCGCTATTTCCTGGCCCCAAAATAAACCAATTGCCGACATTGTATTTCCTCAGTCCATTCACAGCAATGGGGAGGTTTTACCAGCGCTATGGGTGATGCTACCGCAAGAAGAAATTCAAAAGCGCTTACTCTGTACCCGCTATAACCAATTTCTTTTTATCTCTATTCCCCATCCCATGTTGCTATGGATTACTGTTATCTACAACCGCAAGCATGGTGCCAAATGGTTACCTTACTACCTTGATCTTAAAACCAGTCTTGGTCAAGAAATTACCCGGTTATTACAGCACACAGGTTACTACCGACTGTTGTTCTTTGCACGAGAAACACCAAATCGCTGTACACACATCTTACCTTCCAGCGTCGCTTCTGCCCAACGTCAACGACTGCAAGAGTGGGTCGCAATGAGCAACACATTGATGTCCTCTGCCGACCCGCAAATGAGTAAAAGCTTGCTCAAAAGTGAGTACGAAAAAATTAAGCCTCAAATTCTCGCAAAACTGGAAAGCATTGATACAGATTCTCCATACGATCTTTCCAGCTAGGAATAATTTCTTAATATTACATGTAATATATGTAGCTAAGGGCTACTAACTCAAAGAATGTAAACTTTTATAAACAAAATATATATAAAGATGTAAGTTCTAGTTATATGTATAAAGAGTGAAATCACAAGCTGCCAAATCAGGGCTGTCTAAATTCTCTCTGAATATTTTTGTATACATATTGTAGGAAGTTGTAAATTTACGCAGGTGTAATTTTCAGACTAGACAAAAGAGACAGTAAAAAATTTTTGCTCAAGTGAGCAGTAAGTTTAGTCTGTAAAGCTAAAGTTATGTCTAGATTCCAGCAGATGTGCCTTCGAAAAGTTTACTAGTTGTTAGTTAATTTTGTGAATTGAATTGTTGCGCTGCTCTTTTGGAATTGTTTATCGAAGTTGACGCCCCGACATCCCCAGCTCTTTTCCTCCTTGGAACCAAGCAAGAGAAGGAGGTCGTCCACTGCGACAGTAGAACGACTCTATGCCATAGTGGAACCGGAATCTAAGCCCCACTGGTGCTTAAGAAGCTCCTGATAAGTTGCCTCACGCACTACCATTTGCTCATAGAGCTTTACTAAAAAGTCTTTAGCTTGATCGTGGCTCATATTCTGTACTTGAGTGGCAAATGAGCAGATGCTGAATTGCTGTTCCAAGGATAGTTTCATTGGTTGGTTCATAGTTAACTCCGAAAAAAAACGCATAAAGGTGATATCGCTTGCAGAAGTCCAAATGTGATAATAATTGGACTTGTATGTGTCCACCATTTGTTCCTCCGTATTAAGAAAGATAACAATTGTTTGACACGTTGCCCACATCCTAAGTGTGGATTTTTTTTGATATGATATCTTGCACCTAATCCTGCTGATATACTACCCAAGTCAGCCGAGCTGTATTCCGGAAAATAAGCTCTGTTTGAACGAAGTGTAGATATAACTACCTCTCAACCATTTCTGCTTTGCACTGATCTCTTTTGAGGAGATAAGCAGATTTTGTCCTGAGTCCTATACGTTTTCCTGTTTGAAAAAACATAAGATGCTTTGTCTCCACAAATAAATATGGAGGAAGCATTGGGAAGCTAGGACTTTCAGGAGGTTGGGGAATGAATGGTAATAAGCGTGAATTATAATCGCTCTACCTTATTATGTGCAAGATGTCAATTTATCAATTTGATGCAAATTCAGCCTCATTAGGTGACTTTGGAGGCTAAAAATATTTGTATCAAATTGTAAAAACTAAAAATGCTCACACTGAACAAATTGCTGAGTATATCTACCAGAATTGTTATTTGTCATTTGCCAGTTGTCCTTTATTTAAGGTTACTAAGCATCGATTAATGACCAATGACTATTTATTCTAGTGAGACGATGACAACTGTGATGTTATCGTGCCCTCCATGCTCCTTAGCAGCCTCAATTAGAGAGATGGCGGCTTTATCAAGCCAAGGAGCATTTTGGAGGCAGCTAGTAATCTTCTGTTCAACAAGTTCTTCTGTGAGACCATCACTACATAAAAGCAAGCGATCGCCAGCTTTGACATCTAGTGGTTGCACATCAATCTGATGCAAGTCTTCACGTCCCAAACAGCGCGATAATACATGACGAAAAGGATGAGATCGCGCTTCATCTAAGGTTATGTCACCGATTTTAATTGCCCGTGCTACCCAAGTGTGGTCTTCTGTTACCTGCTCTAAGTGCGACTCTCGGAAGCGATACAGCCGCGAATCGCCAACATGAGCGCACCAGGGCGATTCTGGGGCACGAAAAATTACTGCTACAACTGTTGTGCCCATATCGGCACGTTCGGGATGATTTTGCTGATCTTGCAAAATCGCTTCATTGGCACCCCACAAAGCTTGCTCTAGCAGTTCTTGAGAAGATTTAGAAGATTCCCAATTTGCCAGCAAATACGCCTGAATTTCTTCCGTGGCTATACGACTTGCTTCTTCACCTCCAGCATGGCCACCCATTCCATCGGCAACAACAAAAAACCGCCCTTCTGGGTCGACATAGTAAGCATCCTGATTATTAGAACGAATAAGTCCCGGATCGCTAAAACCCGTGAAATTAAGTTTCATAATTTTTTTTTGCAACAATTAATACATACGATCGTAACGGTCAAGGCGCAAAAGTAGTCTGATCAGAATCACTGAAATCCCTAGTGCAATTAAACCAGGCACTAGTGCCCACAATACATAATTGCTAACCACTAAAATCGTAGCTGAAAGTGTGAAACCAGTAATTAACAGAGCATAGCTCATTGAGAGCTGAATACTGCTTTGCCGCCGCAATAGCCGTTCTGTTTCTATAGACCGAACGCGGAGGCGCATATCTCCCCGTTCTAGCTTTTCTAGGGTATCCTCTAATCTACGTGGTAGACCAAAAGCAGTACTACTTACCTGAGCTGCTTGACGACTTAATTCATTTATAAAGGTATTTCCCTCAGAACCATTCATATCGGTCATAAGCTGCATTGCATAAGGTTTGGCAACTTCCATAAAGTTAAACTCTGGATCTAAACCTTTGCCTACTCCTTCCAGGGTAGAAAAGGCTCGCATCACAAAAGTGAAGGTTGCTGGAAATCTAAATGGCTGATTATAAGCTATTTCATAAAGGTCGTCACTGATTGCCGCCACCGACTGATTTTCAAAGGGCTTATCCATGAAATGATCCAGCATGTACTGGACGGAACGCCGCACTGGGCCCATATCATCGGTTGGGGCGATCGCGCCTAAATCGATCAGAGATTGCACAACGCGATCGCCATCTTTTTGAGCGATACCAAACAGTGTTTGCATCAGTCCCTCGCGCACGTTGGATTTAATCCGCCCCATCATGCCGAAATCGTAGAATATTAAAGCCCCACTTGCACTAATAGCAATATTGCCTGGGTGAGGATCGGCGTGGAAAAAACCACTATTGAGTAGCTGTAGTAAGTAAGCTTGAGCGCCTTGACGAGCGATCGCCTTTCGATCCAAACCGGCTGCTTCTAAAGCTTCGTATTGGCTAATTTTAATTCCAGGGAGATATTCTAAAGTCAGCACTCTGGAACTGGCATAACGCCAATATACTCTTGGGACGTTCACCCAATCGTAGCCGCGAAAATTCCGGCGAAAAGTATCGGCGTTACGACCTTCGTTAAGATAATCAATCTCTTCCCAAAGAATGCGACAACATTCTTCATAAATACCTAACCAATCTCTTCCCCGTCCCCATTTGGGATGGTTTTGAAAGTAGCGAGTAATTCCTTTGAGAATTTGTAAATCTATTTCAAATAACTTCTTTAATCCAGGACGTTGCACCTTAACAACAACCGATTCCCCACTATGCAGCACAGCTTTGTGTACTTGTCCCAAGCTAGCAGCAGCTAAGGGAATTGGTTCAAAATTATCGAAGAGTTCAGGAATTTTTTTGCCTAATTCTTTTTCAATGGTCGCTTCTACTTGCTCATAGCTAAATGCCGGTACTTTGTCTTGTAATTTGGCTAGTTCTTCTACATATTCACCAGGGAAGATATCAGCACGAGTGGAAAACAGTTGCCCAACTTTGATGAAGGTTGGGCCTAAATCCAGCAGGGTATTGCGAATCCAGACCGCTTGGGTTTTGCGTCTTGCAGTTTGCTTTACCTCAGTCACGCCACCCGGATAACTCCAAGATTTGTTGTATAGCCAAAGTTTGAACAATAAGGTCAAGACAAAAGACCAAATGTCCACAAAACGCCGTCTGCTAGAGTATTTTTCCCGATTCCAACGGTATGCCTTATCTGAATAACCTTGTTCCATATCTTTATGTGTACCGTTGGTTTGCAACCGAATCACTTGAAAAAGAAGACACTCTGATTCCTAAACTGTTTTTTCATAAGTGTCATTTGTCATTTGTCATTTGTGAGTAATTTTCGACCAATGACCAATGACCAATGACTAAAATTTATGCAGAAGTTCTGCGATAATGTTGCAATTCTGTGCGTAACAGGGCAATTTCTGCTCGTAATTCATCAATATCTGCTTGCAAGTCACCTGAATCAGAATTGGTTTGTTTACTACCTGTAGTAGCTTGACCAGAATTAGCTGCTTCTGCTGACCGATTTGCCCGCTCTAGGACTTCTTCTGTAAACTGGCGCAACTGCTCTCTAGCTTCTGCATCAAATTTGCCCAGATCACTCAAAGCATCGGTCAAGGCGACCTCTAAACGCTCATTAACTACTTCGGCTACTGCTCTGCCTACGAAAAAGGCTTGTACTAGTGGGTTACTCATAAATTTTTGTTACGTTGATCCGCAAGAGAATTATAACTTGCCTGTATGCTTTACGGCTTCTACTGGAGAGTTAGAGATTTAAAGTTAGAAATATATGCCAATTCAATCATTCGCGGAGTTGACAGAGATACAAGCGACAGCTACACCGATCTGGAATAACATATATCATGACATTTCACTAACTCTTGATAATATTGTTCTGGTGTATTGGGTAAATAGGTTGTAATTTGCAAGGCTTGCTCTCTTAAGTTGAAACTTTGAGTAATGTTAATCTGACTGAGAAAATCTAAATCATGGGAAATGACCCAAATAGCTCCTTGATAGTCATTGATACCTACTACCATTTGTTCAACGGTTTCAATATCTAGGTTATTAGTTGGCTCATCGAGAATCAGCAGATCGATTTCTGAGATACTGATCATAGCGATCGCTAATCTTGCCAATTCACCGCCACTCAGCACAGAGGCGCTTTTGTGAACGTCATCATATTTAAAAAGGAAGTGTCCCAACTGTTGACGCAAAAGCTGATAGCTAAGATTAGCATTAGCAGCTTGCATATTTTCCAGAATTGTGTATTGTAGATTTACAAGTTCGTAGGTTTGATCGAGATATACAGCTTTCATCGCTGATGCAAGCGAAACTTCACCTGAGTCCAAAACTGCTGTTTGGTTTTCCATTCCTAAAATAGCTTTTACCAGACTCGATTTACCAGAACCGTTTGCGCCGATAATGGCTATGCGATCGCCAGAGGACACGTGCAGTTGAATATTTTGAATCAATAGACGTTCTGATACCCTAAGATTTGCACCCTGGATATTAATGAGATTTCGGCGCTTTTGATTTTTTTCCTCTAGCTGAATACTTGTGACTTTTGTAGTTTTGACTTTTGTCTCTGCAACCTTTTGATTAGCCTTGGCTACTGCTGCTTCGTGTTTCTTTTTTGCAGTTCCAGTAGACACCTCAGCTTTGGTTTTAATGAGTCCTGCTGCCATTCTATCAATACTACCATTGAGAAACTTGGCGCGACCGTTATGCTTAGATTGGGCTGCGCGTTGCTGTTCTTGCATCGCTGTGGTTTGGGTACGTTTTAATTCTTTTCGGGCGACTTCGTGCGATCGCAATGCTGCTTCTAGTTCGATTTGTTTCTGTTCTCGATACTGAGAAAAATTGCCTCCATATACTTTCAAAGCATCAGGTGTAAGTTCCCAAGTAATATCTGTAACTTGGTCTAAGAAAAAAGGTTTATGTGAGACAATTACAAACGCACCAGTGAAATTTTGCAGGAATTGTCTTAAGTTTTCTAAAGCTGGCAAATCTATATGGTTAGTTGGCTCATCTAGCAACAGCAAATTAGGCTGTTGAGATAATCCGATTGCCAGAAATAGTTTTGTCAGTTCTCCACCACTCAAGTTAGTAATTGGTAGATAAAGATTAATATTTGTATCGAATTGTGTTTGCAAAATCTCCTCAATCTTCCACCATTCATCAGAGATGGAAATTAAAAAATCAAGTACTGTATCTGCTGTAATCTCTTGTCTGATAGTACTGACTTGTGGCAAATAGTAGATAACACCGTTAGACCAAACAGAACCGACGCTGGGTCTGATTTGATCTGCAAATATCTTTAATAGGGTTGATTTTCCTACTCCGTTGCGACCGACTAAAGCAATGCGATCGCTGGCCTCAATACTCACCTGGATTTTTTGAAACAAAGTTCTATCTAAGCTGAGTTCGTAGGCTAAATTCTCAGCTAATAATATTGATTTTTTCTGCATTATTTCCAAACCTCAATTCGCAAACTTTCGCCCGTATGTTTACAGGAATTACGGGATATAAGATACAAAAAACTTAGCCGCAGACACTTGCCAAGCAGTTAAATGTAAATATGAATGATAACAATATTGTTAGTACATGACTGTGTGAAGTAACCCTGTCAAACTAGTTGCGTTTATTCTTTGTTGACATTTGTTGCTTTGGCACAACAGGTGTTTGGTACTACTTCATTTCAGCTATCTCGTTGGAGTTGTGATGAGGTTTGATATTGACTACAGTGTAGCATAAAGGTATTTCGGAAAAGTAGCGATCGCTCGTTCTCAGTGGGAAATAAAGATTTTTAACCGCAGAGGCGCAGAGAACACAGAGGTAAGATATTCAGAATAGGTTTTTTTATGAAATTGGTTCTGAGATGATAAAGCCTGAATTGGACGATTTACCTGTACCCTCAAAAGAGGCGATTAGCTACGCGCGATCGCTAACTACAAGACTGTTAAAATAAATCCATAACTACTTGATGCCGTATCCATTCTATGACCATAGCTCAAGAATTAGATTCTCAACAAGGTATCTGCCAAGATGTTATATTTCCCTCTGGTGATTTATATAGTGATGAGCCTCCCTTGGAAAGCGAACTTCATTTACGACAAATAATCCTACTATTAACATGTCTGGAATGGTTGTGGAGAGATAGAAATGATTTTTATGCGGCGGGAAATCTAACTATTTACTACAGTCCGCGCCAACGCAAATCGGAATACTTCCGGGGGCCAGACTTTTTTGTTGTGTTGGGAACTGAACGTAAAACCCGCAAAAGTTGGGTAGTTTGGGAAGAAGATGGTAAATATCCGAATGTAATTCTAGAAATTTTGTCTGACTCAACAGCGAATACTGACAAAGATTTAAAGAAAAAAATTTATCAAGATACTTTCCGTACACCCGATTATTTTTGGTTTGACCCTTACACACAAGAATTTGCAGGATTTCATTTAGTAGATGGAGAATATCAACCTCTACAACCAAGTGAAGAAGGATATTTGTGGAGTCATCAGCTAGGGTTATATTTGGGAGTTTATGAAGATTTATTGCGGTTTTTTACGCGAGATGGGCAACTAGTACCAACACCGGAGGAAACGGCAGAACAAGCTGAACAAAAGGCAGAACAAGCCGAACAAAAAGCTGAACGTTTAGCAGCAAAATTGCGGGAGTTAAATATCGATCCAGATACAATTTAGACCAGAGCTATTTCATTTAGGATAGTGTTGCGCTAAAAATTCTTCAGCCTCAGCCTTATCTTTAATTACTCTATCCAAAGTAGCAGCAAGTATATCATCTAATATTTGTCGATACAGTGGCCCTGGTTTGTAACCAAGTTTCTTTAAATCATTGCCATTTAATAGTGGCTGCACATTCGCCAAAACTGTTAAATATTCCCAAATTTTATGTCTAATATCTCGCGGACTTTGCAAAGCAATTAAAATCAGCATTGGTAAATCATATTGCCGCAACAACTGCACTAGTTGACTGGGGTGTTGAAAAGTGGGTAAAGATTCTATTACTTGACTAAAGCTTTGAACTAAGTTTTTCAACCTAACAATGCTATCGTCTTGTAATTGCAAATTTTGTGCTACTTTCACCCGATATTCAGGTGCTAGGTGGGCGATTAATGCTTCTAGACGCGTTTGCCAGTGAATGAGAGTTTGTTCAGCATCAAATCGCCGCAAACAGAGTTCTAACAAACGTAATTGTCGCAAGAGTAAAGCATCTAGTTTGAGGGTAGGATGGATACATTGCAATGCCCCTAAATTATCGAGTAATTGTAAAGCTGATTTCCAGTAGGGCGCTTCTAGGATGTGCTTTAATTCAGTTTTGAGTCTAGTTTGTAGGGCTGGAGTTTTAGTATTCTCTTGGGAAGTGCGATCGTAAACACCACTGTTAATGGCATAGCGAATAAACTCTTCCGTTTGCGGTTCAATTTCAAATCTGAAGCGCACGGCAAAGCGCACGCCGCGATAAATGCGGGTGGGATCTTCGATAAAGCTGTTAGGGTGTAAAACCCGAATTTGTTTAGCTTGTAAATCGAGTAAACCGCCAAAGAAATCGAGTAATTCACCAGAGCGGGGAGAGGTGAGCCGCAAAGCGATCGCATTAATGGTAAAATCTCGACGATACAAATCTTGACGAATCGAACTCGCCTCAACTTCTGGATTCGCCGCCGGGTAAGGATAAAACTCTGTTCTAGCTGTGGCAATATCTACCCAAAGAGAATCTAATTCTGGGTCTTTGTGCCACAACAAAGCAGCAGTTTGAAAAGCCCCGTGGATTTCTAAACGAGCCGCAGGGTAAAGTTGTTGGAGTGCTTTTGCTAGTTCCACACCAGCGCCAACATCTGCTGATTTGTGAAAGCCATCAACTACTAGGTCAATATCTTTAATCATCAAGCTACCTGCTGTCTCAGCTAACAGCAAATCCCGCACCGCACCCCCGACAAGATAAAGATGCCAACCCCGTTTTTCGGCTTCTTGCGATGCGATGGTGAGTAATTGCCATAACTGAGGAGCAAGTTTATTTTGCAATTGCGGGAGATTAATATTACTTTTCTGTCTCTCCTCCTCTCCACCTTCTCCATTTTCATCCCTTTCCTGATGTAATTCCCGCAAGACATCAGTACGAGTGACAAGACCAACTAACTGCTCATTCTCCAATACTGGCAAGCGTCCGATATCATAAGTCACCATCAGCGCTTCAATTTGTGGCAGTGTTGTATCTGGTGTAATTGTTTTCAAATTTCTTGTCATGTAGCCCTTGACTGGCGAATGACTAAATCCGTGGTGCAGGGCGATATCAAGATCCCGGCGCGAAATAATGCCTACTAGTTGCCCTTGAGTATCGACTACAGATAAGCCTGAGTGTCCATAGCGCAACAAAATTCGCTGTGCCTCAGCAATTGTGGTTTCAGGTAGAATCGTGCGAACAGGAGAAGACATCAAATCCCTAGCGGTGAGGGGGTGGGGAATTTGTGCTTTTACTCCGTCAAGGAGTTGTTTTAATATTGCTTGTGAATCCACTCCTCTTAGATTTAGTGATGCGGCTTGTGAATGACCGCCGCCGCCCAAGAGTTGGAATAATAGATTAAGATTTGTTTTGGGAATTTGCGATCGCCCAATTATAGTTAAACGTGAATCATTTTCACTCAAAGGATACTCATTAGCCAACAGAATCGCATCAATTTCGGTTAATTCCACGAGTTCTGAAGCCAAACTCGATAGCCCTGGCACAAAAGCATCTGTTTTAAGAATTACCCAAGCAACAGTATATCCACGCAGGCAAAGATATTCTAAATTTTCTAGAGATTCAGTTAATAACTGTTGCAATTGCAAAGACAAGCCAGGGTCACGGTAGGTAGAAATTACCGATAAACTTGCACCTTGTTGCATCAACCAAGCCAAAGCTAAGGCATCCCTTGGTGTGGATTGGTCAAAGGTCAAGGAGCCAGTGTCAACGTGGATACCCAAAGCCATCACAGTCGCTTCAGCAGAAGTCAAGGAAATTTCCTGTTGTTGCAATTGCTCCACAATTAAAGTTGTAGCGGCTCCTACCGAGGAAAGATGCGATCGCGTGGCAGGAATATCTGATTCTTGTCCTAAGTGATGGTCATAAACTATAATTTCCCCAAGATGGGGTAAATCTAACCACTCAGCAGCTTTACCCAAGCGATCGCGCTGTTGCGTATCCACCACAGTCAGAGAACGAATTTTTTCAGGATTCACCGAACGGCGTTCAATTAGCGGATATTCATCCCGATGCAATGCTAAAAAATCCCGCACAGGAGGATGAGAACCGCCAGTCAGCACAATCTTACTTCCCGGTAGTAAGCGCGTTAACCCTACTGCTGCTCCTAGTGCGTCAAAATCTGCGGTTGTGTGGCAAAGAATTAAATCCATAGTTAAGAGTCATTAGTCATCGGTACTTAGACAAAGGACAAATGACTAAAATGTTGCAATTTCTGCTAGCTTAAAAATAATAAGAAAGTGTCAGTGTCGCCCTTTAGGATATTCTATCCTTAGTATTTCGCTGTATTGGGAGAAGCAAAAATGACCATAATATTCCAATTTGCCTTGATAGGTCTAGTCCTATTGTCCTTTGTCCTGGTTGTAGGCGTTCCGGTTGCTTACGCTACTCCCCAAAATTGGGTTGAATCTAAAAAACTACTCTGGGTTGGTTCTGCCGTCTGGATTGCTTTGGTATTTTTAGTTGGTTTGTTAAACTTTTTTGTCGTGTAGACGACGGCTTTGCTCTGGCGCAGGCACATAATATAAGAACTAGAGGGGCAGAAAAGCCAAGGTCAAAGACCAAAGGAGAAAAGAAGAAATTTTTTCCGATTTCCTTTTTTTAACCGTGCTTTCCTGCTCCTCTACATTTAAATAAGAAATGTATATTGGCCAGAACTATAGTTGATTAAGAGGCAGTCATGGCAGTTTTCGAGGGAACTTTTACCCAAACGGAGCCTTTGCGGTTTGCAGTGGTGATTGGTCGATTCAATGACCTTGTTACCGGAAAGCTGCTAGAGGGATGTCAAGATTGCTTGAAACGCCACGGTGTAGATCCTAACCCCCAAGGTAATCAGGTAGACTATGTTTGGGTTCCAGGAAGTTTTGAGGTACCTTTAGTAGCTCGCCAACTAGCACTTTCCCATCGTTATGATGCTGTAATTTGTCTAGGTGCAGTCATTCGTGGGCAAACACCCCATTTTGATTATGTATCCGCCGAAGTTTCTAAAGGCATCGCCGCCGCTAGTTTTCAAACTGGAGTGCCAGTAATTTTTGGCATTTTGACAGTAGATACTATGCAGCAAGCCTTAGAACGGGCAGGTATCAAAGGTAATCATGGCTGGGATTATGCTCTAAACGCCCTAGAAATGGCAAGCCTGATGCGGCAATTGCGTTCTAACCTAGCAGAGCCATATTCTCGTAATAGCCAGTCTTTGCCAGCCTCTTTTCAAAGTGCCAGCATCGGCAATTTAACGGCGGAGTCAGAAGAACTCGGCTAAATGAGTCATTAGTCATTTGTCCTTTGTCATTCACTAATGACCAATGACCAATGACCAATGACAAATTAATAAATAAAGGGGTTGACAATCAGAGATAAATTTGAGATATTGATATATGGCAATTGATTGCGGGTGTAGCTCAGTGGTAGAGCGTCACCTTGCCAAGGTGAATGTCGCGCGTTCGAATCGCGTCACCCGCTTCCAACTAAAACCTCTTGAAGTTAAAAATCTCAAGAGGTTTAGTATTTTTAGGGTGCATTGGATTTTTTGGCGATTCGCGCTGTATTCCTGTGAATCGTTCCGAATTTTGATGAATTTCATAGATAGGTAGAATATAAAGTAATTTAGATATGGTGGAACTGTTTATTTGTGGATAGATTTTACCCATCTAGTAAAACTTGTTCAAACTATGGGGGAATTCAAGGGTATTAGTCTCTTAAAACAGGTTTATGTATGTCATAAATGTCAGCAGTGTGCTGACTAAGATTTCACACTGAGCGTAGCCGAAGTGTTACATATATCTAAACATTTTGAAACTTATGCACGAATGTCTAATTCGTGTCTCGACATTAAGGGATAACCGCTCCTATGCTCCCTTTGAAATGTCAAATAATATCTAGCTTTGTCTAGATTTTATCTAGTAGAAGAAAAATTTAAATAAGATTGTCAGCTTCGGGGAAATACTACAAATAAAAACTCCGTACTGATATGAAAATTAGGATACTTAGAGTCTGCTGCATCTACTGTTTGCAATCATGGCGATATTTGTATTGCCAGTACATGTATATAAAGAGAGCAATCTATAGTAGCAGAAGCTTCTATTGCATTTACCAAAGGATTATATTGTCGTAGTTCGTGTAAAACACGCTCAAGTTACTAGAACGCTTGTGCAATCTCAAAAACCCGAAAAAATAGATTTCAATGCTGAATACCCCTGTCCCTGTCGTCGCCGGGGTCAGTTAATTCCGATTACGTTGACAGAAGCATTTGGTTGCGATCGCTGTCAGCAAATCTTTGTCGTAGAAGATAATGGTCATGTCCTAGAACAACTTTCTACCACCTATCCCTACAAGCGGGCTTGGCGTTGGATGGGAAATAGTTGGCACGTTGTCCATCCCCGCTTGGGAGAAAGCTATCTGCCTATAGCACTTGGCATTATTTTCGTGCTAGTGATTATATGGCTGCCATTAGCACTGCGATTAGCAAATGGTTCCAGCATTATTGCTTGGGCAATGGTGGCGGTGCTATTAGCTATTCTGCCAGCATTAATGGTCTGGCTTACCTACAGACGTTAACTCAATGAGTGTTGAAGTTTTAGATGACCACCCCGAACCGATTACTAGTGCCCAACGAGCCTATCAAGCTTCCTTAAAGTTGGGGATCACAAAGGGAGCAGACCGCAGTCGTGCAGTATTGGCGATGGCACAAGCTCTTGAGCGCTCATTTGACGACATTCTAGAAGCCAACACGTTGGATTTAGAAGCTAGTCGAGAAATGGCAGTGCCAGAATTGATATTAGACTGGCTGAAGCTGACTCCCACAAGGCTAGAGATGACAGTAGACGTTTTACAACGGTTAGGGGAATTATCAGATCCGCTAAGGCGCGTTAGAACGGCTGATTATCAACTGGAAGATTCCCAGAGTTACACCCAGTTAATGCCTTTGGGAGTGATTGGATTTATTTATGAAGCCTTTCCCGATTTAGGGGCGATCGCAGCAGGTTTTTGCATTAAAACTGGCAATAGTATAATTCTCAAAGGCAGTACTGAAGCTAGCCATTCCAACGTCGCCATCGCTGAGGCACTGCAAAATGCGATCGCAGAAGTTGGTCTAGCTCCGGGCTGTGTAGAACTGATCACAGCCGAACATGGTGCTTCAATTCGGGATTTAGTCACCCAAGACCAGTACGTGAATCTAGTTATTCCCTACGGACGTTCTAGCTTGGTACAGCAGGTAGTACGACAGTCAACTTGCCCAGTCTTAAAGTCCGCGATGGGTAACTGTTATCTCTACTGGTCGCTAAATTCCAGTTTAGAAATGGTGCGCTGGATGATTCTTGATAGCCATCAAAGCGAACCAGATCAAGTCAATGCTATTGAAAAGGTACTCATTCACCGCCAAGCCTTACCATCATCCTTAGCAGTTCTGTGGAACAGCTTGATGGAAAAAGGCTTTGAAATAAAAGGGGATGCAGAACTAGTACAAGCCTTTCCCCAGTTGCAGCTAGTGAAGGAGGGCGAATGGGGAAATCCTTATTTAACAAAGACGGTAGCTTTTAAACTGGTGGATAGCTTAGAAAGTGCGATCGCCTGGATTAATGAACACAGCAGTGGTCATGCCGACTGCATCGTTACTGAATCTTATCAAGAAAGTCGGCAGTTTGCTTTAGGAGTTAATAGCGCCTCTACCTACATCAACACTTCCCCGCGTTTTTCCCGCAACCCCTCGCGGGGAGATTCAGTGTTTCTCGGTATGTCTAACCAAAAAGGCCATCGTCGAGGATTTATCAGCTTAGAAACCTTGACCACCGTTAAGCACATTGGGCAGTGGAATGGCAGGTTTCAAATTAAATGGGGAATGGGGAATGGGGAATGGGG